>JBIIGE010000016.1:0-31762 GCA_044236555.1 Aquirufa sp. | reverse complement strand
TCGTTTTACACGATGCGAATACTAATGAGAACTATAATTCTTTGAACCACATTAAAGAGGGTCAAGAGAAAGCGCAGATCTATAACTCCTTGCTTTCAGAATATGGGGTTTTAGGTTTTGAGTTTGGTTATGGCTTAGCTAATCCAGATGCTTTGGTTATTTGGGAGGCACAGTTTGGGGACTTCGCGAATGGTGCTCAAACGATGATCGATCAATTTGTTTCGTCACACGAATCGAAGTGGGGTACTCAAAATGGTTTAGTAATGTTATTGCCTCATGGGTATGAGGGTCAAGGTCCAGAGCACTCGAATGCACGTCCAGAGCGTTTCTTGCAGTTATCAGCTGAAAACAATATGATCGTAGCGAACTTAACAACGCCTGCGAATATTTTCCACGCTTTACGTCGTCAATTGACTTGGGATTTCCGCAAGCCTTTAGTGGTGATGTCTCCTAAGTCAATCTTTCGTCACCCGAAAGTGGTTTCCCCTATTGAAGAATTTACGAAAGGTAAATTCCAAGAAGTGATTGGTGATAGCTATGCAGATAAGGCCAAAGTAAAAAAAGTTTTACTTTGCTCAGGTAAAGTATACTTCGATCTATCAGAGCGTCAAGAAAAAGATAAGCGCAAGGATGTTGCCATAGTTCGTTTGGAACAATTACATCCATTCCCTACGAAGCAAGTAGATGCAGAATTAGCGAAATACAAAGGCGCTGATGTATACTTCGTGCAGGAAGAACCTGAAAACATGGGCTACTGGTCGTATGTTATCCGCGAATTTGGCTGGTCTAAATTCAAAGGTTTAGTCGCACGTAAAAAATCCGCTTCTCCTGCTACCGGATTCTTGAAAGTTCACGGCGTGGAGCAAGCAAACCTAATTAACAAAGCATTCGAATAATAGAATTATTATGGCTATAGAAATGAAAGTGCCCGCTGTGGGCGAGTCGATTACGGAAGTGACCGTTGCTACTTGGAACAAGAAGGAAGGCGATCACGTGAAATTAGACGAGGTTTTGTGCGAATTAGAATCGGACAAAGCGACCTTTGAATTGCCTGCAGAGGCGGAAGGTGTGTTGCACATTGTGGCTAAAGAAGGCGATGTGCTTCCGATTGGCGCTGTTATCTGTACAATTGAGGCAGGTGGCGCAACAGCTTCTGTGAAAGTGGCAGATGCTCCGGCAGCGGCTGCTATTCCAGCTCCAGCAGCAGCTCCAGCTCCAGCAGCAGCTCCAGCTCCAGCGGCGGGTCCTACGTCTGTTTTAGAAGTAAAAGTTCCTGCGGTAGGGGAATCGATTACGGAAGTGACGGTTTCTGTTTGGAATAAGAAAACAGGGGATAGCGTTTCTTTAGACGAAGTACTTTGCGAATTAGAATCAGATAAAGCTACGTTTGAATTGCCAGCTGAATCAGCAGGTGTATTAGAAATTGTAGCAGAATCTGGAACGGTGGTTCCGATTGGCGGAATTTTAGCAAGAATCACGGTAGGTGCTTCAGTTGCGGCTGCTTCGGCCCCTGTGGCTGCAGCTCCGTCTGCTCCAGCGGCTCCCGTTTCTTCTGGTGACGCATCCTATGCTGCAGGACATCCATCTCCAGCAGCAGCAAAAATATTAGATGAAAAAGGAATCTCCGCTGCTTCAGTAGTAGGTTCCGGTGTAGGTGGTCGCATCACGAAAGAGGATGCAGTGGCTGCTTCACAACCAACTGTTGCCGTACCAGCTCCAGCAACTGCCGTTGCATCAGCTGTAACACAAGGCGGTACACGACGCGAAAAAATGAGCTCATTGCGTAAGACAGTAGCTCGTCGTTTAGTGGCAGTGAAGAATGAAACAGCGATGTTGACTACGTTTAACGAAGTCGACATGAAGCCTGTGATGGATCTTCGTGGAAAATACAAAGACAAATTTAAGGAGAAACATGGCGTAGGTTTAGGATTTATGTCCTTCTTCACAAAAGCCGTTTGTGTAGCTTTAAAAGAGTTCCCTTCTGTGAATGCGAAAATCGATGGAGACGAAATCGTTTTCCACGATTATTGTGATATTTCGATTGCCGTTTCTGCACCTAAAGGTCTAGTGGTTCCGGTGATCCGTTCTGCGGAGAACTTATCCTTAGCTGGTATCGAATCAGAAGTGGTTCGTTTGGCTGGTAAGGCGCGTGAGAATAAATTGAGCTTAGAAGAAATGAGTGGAGGTACATTTACGATCACAAATGGTGGGGTATTTGGATCGATGCTTTCGACTCCGATTATTAACGCACCGCAGGTAGCGATCTTAGGTATGCACAATATCGTAGAGCGTCCAGTGGTAGTAGATGGTCAAATCGTAGTTCGCCCGATCATGTACCTTGCTTTATCGTATGATCACCGCATTATCGATGGTCGTGAGTCAGTTAGCTTCTTAGTTCGCTTAAAGCAGTTACTAGAGGATCCAGCTCGTTTATTATTAGACATTTAATTAACAGAATAGGCCTTTGCGGGCCTATTCGCTTTCAATCGCCTATATGCAAGATTTTGATGTAGTAGTTATTGGTTCTGGCCCAGGTGGATACGTTTCGGCGATCCGTTCGGCTCAATTAGGTTTCAAAGTAGCCATCATTGAAAAATATGCCGTGATGGGTGGAACTTGTTTAAATGTGGGATGTATTCCTTCCAAAGCTCTTTTGGACTCGTCTGAGCATTATTACAATGCCGTTCATAGCTTCCAAGAGCACGGAATCGATATCCCAAAACCAAAAATTAATTTGGGCCAAATGATCAAGCGTAAAGCGGGTGTGGTTTCGAATTTAAACGCAGGTATCTCGTATTTGATGAAGAAAAATAAGATCACAACCTTCCACGGTTTGGGTTCGTTTGATTCCGCAAAAACGGTGAAAGTGACAAAAGAAGATGGTTCCTCAGAAGTGATCTCTGCTAAAAATATCATCATCGCTACAGGTTCTAAGCCGACTATACTGCCTTTTATCCCAGTAGATAAAGAGCGTATCATCACATCGACGGAAGCCTTGAAGATGACAGAAATCCCTAAGCATTTAATCGTAATTGGTGCGGGTGTAATCGGTGCAGAATTAGGTTCGGTTTACGCACGTTTAGGGTCGAAAGTGTCATTTGTGGAGTTTGCAGATAGCATGATCGCCACGATGGATAAAACCATGGGGAAGGAATTACAGAAGTCAATTGCTAAACTAGGCGCCGAGTTCTACCTATCTCACAAAGTGACATCTGCATCCGTAAAAGGTAAAGAAGTGACAGTAAAAGCGCAAGATTCAGCGGGTAAAGAGGTCGAAATCAAAGGTGATTATTGTCTAGTTTGCATCGGTCGTCGTCCTTATACGGATGGTTTAAACTTAGCTGCGGCTGGTTTGACCGCTGATGAGCGTGGCCGTATTGCAGTTGATGAGCACACACTTCAAACTATAGTTCCTGGCATTTATGCGATTGGTGACGTGGTACGTGGAGCGATGTTAGCGCACAAAGCGGAGGAAGAGGGAACGTTTGTAGCAGAAGTAATTGCAGGTCAAAAACCGCATATCAATTATAACTTGATTCCGGGTGTTGTTTATACGTGGCCAGAAGTGGCTGCTGTAGGAAAGACGGAACAAGAATTAAAAGCGGCAGGTATCGCTTACAAGGAAGGTTCCTTCCCATTCAAAGCTTTAGGTCGTTCGATTGCATCAGGTGATGTGGACGGTTTAGCTAAGGTGCTAGCTGACGCAACGACAGATGAAATCTTAGGTGTACACATCATTGGTGCTCGTGCAGCAGATATGATTGCTGAAGCAGTCGTTGCGATGGAATACCGTGCCTCAGCTGAAGATGTAGCTCGTATGTCACACGCTCACCCTACTTATACGGAGGCTTTGAAAGAGGCTTGCTTGGCGGCTACGGCGAAGAGGTCGATTCATTCTTAGTTTAGAGATTATAGAGTATAGAGTATAGATATGGAATTAAAAAAGGGAGCATTTGCTCCCTTTTTTAATAATAATAAAGATAAAATTCATCTCTTCTCTCTAATCTATAACCTTTACTCTACTTTCAATTCCTCAAAATCTATCGTCTTTGCGCGCGCATAAAAACGCCATGATAATAACACTGAAGAGCAAACTAAACTCGCGGTTAAACCCATCCAAACTCCTGTAGCTCCTACACCAAGGTATATTCCAATGTAATAGGATAGGGGTATGCCGATTCCCCAATAAGAGAAAACGGTAATCCCTGTAGGTATGTTAACATCTTGTAAACCTCGAAGTAGACCTAATGAAACGGCTTGAATACCGTCAAATAGCTGAAATATTGCCCCCCAAACGACTAAAGTGACCGCAATTGAGATAACTGAGGTTTCTTGCGTATAGCCCCGCACTAAAATATCCCGACCGAAGAAGAAGATGATGGCACAAAAACCCATGAATAAAATGGAGAGTACAAGCGCAGCATTACCTGATGTAAAAATGCCGGAACGATTTCGATCGCCGATGTCTGCACCTATTAGGATTCCCCCTGCGGCAGCAATCCCTGTCGCCATCATGTAAGTTAAAGAGGCCATATTGATGGCTACGATATGTGCCGCTTGTGCTGTGACTGAAATCCATCCCATCATTACCACAGCCATCCCGAACGTAGCGATCTCAAAGAATCCTTGCATGCCGGATGGAATACCAATTTTAAGAATCGTTTTTTCCAAAACATAGGGTTCAGAATGATCCAGATTTTTCTGTAGATATTTACTATAATCGGCTATCTTGAATAAATAAATGGCTAGAGATGTAGCCATCAGAATACGGGCTAATAAGGTTGCTATACCAGCGCCAAATAATCCCATGGCAGGAATGGGGCCTAATCCGTTGATGAAAATGTGATTGAAAATCACATTAAATAGGAGTGCAGCTAAAGTAATATACATCGCAACGGAGGTTTTCTGTAAACCATCCGTAAAGCTTTTTAAAGCCGAAAATAAAAAGATTGGTATGACCGAAATAGCAATTAAAGCCAAATAAGGAAGGGTTAAGACTTTATTTGCAGGCGTCTGTTGGAACAAATCATAATTCATGCCAGCCACGCCAATCAGCACGATGGTAATAACCGCTAAGAAAATTGCCACACGAATATTCGCGCGCAGTAAATTCCCACACTCCGTAAAATCACCTTCTGCCTCAGCTTTGGAAATCATCGGCGCCACAATCTGCATGCAGATTAAACCCACTACCGCAATGGTGAAAAATATACTTCCTGCCATACCTGATGCGCCTAAACTTTCGGCAGCGCCAGTCGACATTTGTCCTACCTGAATGGTATCGGCTAAACCCATGAGCATGACGCCGAGCTGGCCCACCACAATGGGCATGGCCAACTTAATCGTCTGCTTAATCTTCGCCTGAAACGCCATCTTAAATACGCACAATTTCTGCGCCAATGGCGTTAAGGCGCGTATCAATGTTTTGGTAACCACGGTCGATTTGTTCGATATTATCGATAATCGAAGTTCCATTTGCAGACATTGCAGCGATTAAAAGGGAGACACCCGCACGAATATCAGGAGATGACATGCGGATTCCTTTTAAGGTTTGCTTGCGGTCGAAACCAACAACTGTGGCGCGGTGTGGGTCGCAAAGGATGATTTGAGCACCCATTTCGATCAAACGGTCGACGAAGAATAGACGGGATTCGAACATTTTCTGGTGGATAAGCACCGTTCCTTTGGCCTGAATCGCTGTTACTAAAATGATTGATAGTAAGTCAGGAGTAAATCCTGGCCACGGGTGGTCAGAGATTGTTAGCATCGATCCATCGATGAAGTTTTCTAATTCGTAATGCTCTTGAGACGGGATGAAAATATCATCACCACGGAATTCCATTTTGATTCCTAGTTTTTTGAAAACCTCAGGGATGATTCCTAGCTCTGGGATTTGGCAGTTTTTGATAGTGATTTCAGATTGTGTCATCACCGCTAAACCGATGAATGAACCAATCTCAATCATATCAGGAAGCATAGTGTGCTCCGTTCCGTGCAATTCGTCCACCCCTTCAATAATCAACATGTTCGAGCCGATACCGGAGATTTTAGCTCCCATGCGGTTCAACATCTTGCTCAATTGTTGCAAATAAGGTTCGCAAGCCGCGTTATAGATGGTTGTTTTTCCTTTGGCTAAAATGGCAGCCATCAAAATATTTGCTGTTCCAGTCACCGATGCTTCATCTAGTAGCATGTAAGCTCCCTGTAATTCTGACGCATCTACTTCATAGATTCCGCCATCTTCTGGGCTATAGTTGAACTTTGCGCCTAACTTCATGAAGCCAAAGAAGTGGGTATCCAATCTTCTACGACCAATTTTATCTCCACCTGGGGAAGGAATTCGTCCTTTTTTGAATCGGGCTAACGTAGGACCTAAAAGCATTACTGACCCACGAAGTGCGGCAGCCTTCTTTTTATACGTCTCAGAATCTAAGTAATCAATATTAACTTGAGAGGCATCGAATTCAATGCTTGACTCGGATAAACGACGCATACTTACACCCATGTCGCCCAATAAATCAATTAATTGATTTACATCGCGGATGTTCGGGATATTGTGAATGGTTACAGGCTCTGCTGTTAAAACCACGGCACACAAGATCTGTAATGCTTCGTTTTTTGCTCCTTGAGGAGTAATTTCTCCTTTTAAACGGCGGCCACCGGTTACTTTAAATGATGCCATAAATGATTACTTATTTTTACGGAAATTGTTATTTCGGTTGTTATTGTTGTTGCTTCTGAAGTTATTCTTCCGGTAGTTATTGTTCCGGTTATTGTTGTTGCTATTCGGATATTCTGGTGCGTTATAGGCGTTTCTGGCGTTATTTGCCACCTTAGCGTGTCCTAATCCCTCTTGTGAAAGCTCATCTACAATGGTGCCTAGCAGGTTTTCTGACATCTCTTTAATATTTTGCCAAATCACTGCATCATCCACCGATTCCTTATTCCAGGTTACATAAAAACCCTTCATTAAGCGAGCAATATACGCTACTAAAATCTTCTTATCCTCTACTTTTTCTTCAGCGATGGCACGCAGAATTAATAATTCCACATTACGACCATAATGCTTGAAGCGTAAGTTATGCTGGTTGTAGGCCACTTTACGTGGTGCCTTTCCTAGCGATTCTGGTGAAGGAGAAGGGAAGGGTCCTTGTACGTTCAATTCGAAATTGGACATGATGTATAAATCATCCCAAAGCTTCTTCGAATAGTCTTGACTATTATCCTTCATATTCGGGTGAATTTGTTTCATCACCTCGACCATCAAAAAAGCGTATTTTGTCCGTTGCTCTTCATCCGCAATGGTCAAAATGTAGTTCACTAATTTTTGAACACTCGATCCGTATTCTTTCATATTTCTGTGCTCTTAAAGCATTAAATTCATTAAAATGCGTGGAACTGCGACAAGTAAGAAGACTATAATAGCCCAAATTGCCATCACTAAAACCGCTCCAGCTGCATAATCTTTGGCCTTCTTCGCTAATTCACTCTGCTCCGGTGAAACTAAATCAGTGATTCGCTCTAAAGAGGTGTTCAACAATTCCGCCACCCAAACCCCAGCCACCGCCAAGGAAATCCAAAGCCACTCTGATACGGTAAAACCTGCACTCCAGCCCACATAAATAACGACGGCCGTGCTCACCACATGAAAACGCGCATTGCGCTCATTCTTGATGAGTTCCACTAGGCCATTAAATGCGTGCTTTAAACCAAACATCTTAGAATTCAGCTGTTTTAGGGGTGCGCGGGAATGGAATCACATCACGGATATTGCTCATACCCGTCACAAATAAAACCAAACGTTCGAATCCAAGTCCAAATCCAGCGTGTGGTGCAGATCCGAATTGACGCGTTTCTAAATACCACCAGATAGATTCTTCTTCAATTCCCACCTCTTTCGTACGTTGCAATAATTTCGCATAATCGTCTTCGCGTTGCGATCCACCTATGATTTCTCCAATACCTGGGAATAAAACGTCCATCGCGCGAACTGTCTTTCCGTCCTCATCTAACTTCATATAGAAGGCTTTGATGTCTTTTGGGTAATTGGTTAAAATAACCGGTTTTTTGAAGTGTTTCTCTACTAAATAACGTTCGTGCTCAGACTGAAGGTCGATTCCCCATTCTACAGGATAAACGAATTTGCCATTCTTGTGGGCTTTTGAGTTCAATAAGATATTGATTGCCTCTGTATAGGTTAAGCGTTCGAATTCATTTTCGGTTACAAAACGTAATTTTTCCGATAAACTTAATTCCGATTGCTCCTCCTTCTTTTTGTTCTTTTCCTCCTCGATTAAGCGCTTTTCTAGGAACGCGATATCGTCAGCGCAGTGATCTAAGGCATATTTGATACAGAATTTAGTGAAGTCTTCCGCTAAATCCATGTTGTCAACTAATTCGTTGAAAGCTACCTCTGGTTCGATCATCCAGAACTCCGCTAAGTGGCGGGTCGTATTGGAATTTTCTGCACGGAAGGTAGGTCCGAAAGTATAGACTTTGGACAAAGCCATCGCCCCTAACTCCCCCTCTAACTGGCCTGAAACAGTTAAATTAGTCTCTTTTCCGAAGAAATCTTCCTTGTAATCCACTTTCCCTTCTTCCGTTAACGGTGGATTGATGGGGTCCAAAGTCGTCACGCGGAACATCTCTCCAGCTCCCTCAGCATCCGATCCCGTGATAATGGGCGTATGTAAATAGAAGAATCCGTTGTTGTTGAAATACGTATGAATCGCGTAGGCCAAAGCATGGCGAATACGCAATATCGCAGAGAAAGTATTCGTGCGAGGACGTAAGTGCGCAATCTCGCGCAAGAACTCTAATGAGTGTTTCTTAGGCTGTAATGGATATTTTTCTGGATCTGCTGTTCCATATACTTCGATGGAAACAACTTCCACTTCTACGTTTTGGCCTTGTCCTTGTGAAGCAATTAATTTACCCGTTACGGCGATACAAGATCCCGTAGTCACTAATTTCAATGTTTCTTCTGAAACAGTTCCCTCAGATACCACTGCTTGAATATTGTGAATGGTAGACCCATCATTAATCGCAATAAACGCGACAGAAGAGGAAACTCTTTTCGTGCGCACCCAACCTTTCACGACGATGCTTTGCTGCGAGGGTGTTAAACGTAGTATTTCTTTGATTTGCATAAATGACTCGGGCATTATTAATAAAAAGGCCTCAATAGAGGCAATAACCCTCAAAATTACGGATAAAAAACCGATTTATTTTATTTATTTGTAATTAAAAATCGGCTTATCTTTGGAGTAGATTATTTAGACAATGCAGGGATTATCCTTAAAACAGAATCAACAACAGAACCTATCGCCACAACAGATACAATATATCAAGTTGTTGCAGATTCCTACGGCCGAATTAGCGGCTAGGATCGAGGAGGAATTAGAGGATAATCCAGCATTAGAAGAAGGTTTAGATCATAATGAGGAACAAGAACCCCGCGAAACACTAGATGATCTAGAGCGAGAGGAGATGGAGGTGGGGGATTATCTGCAAGATGATTATGCCGGTTATAAGATGGCTGGGGATTCCTACGATCCCAATGAGGAGACTCGCGAACGACCTTTGGCAACCGAATCCAGCACTCAGGAATATTTATTAAATCAAATCCGCTACGTCGTTCGGACGGAGCGTGAAGAAATACTAGCACAGCAAATTATCGGGTCCTTAGAAGAGGATGGTTATTTGCGCCGAAATATCGAAAGCATCGTGAACGATCTTGCCTTCACCCAAGGCTTTGAAACTGATTACGATGAGGTTGAACAGGTATTATTCAAAGTGCAATCCTTGGATCCCGCCGGTATCGCCGCTCGCACGTTACAGGAGTGTCTATCGTTGCAACTGCACCGGAAAGAGTCCGAGGCTCCAGCACATCTTTTGGCGATTCGTTTGGTAGATGATTTTTTTGAGGAGTTTTCCAAAAAGCATTTCAATAGCTTACTCTCCAAATTATCCATATCAGAAGAGGAGCTTAAAAAGGCCATGCAAGTCATCACCCATTTAAATCCCAAACCAGGTGGGGGAGACGACGCACCTATTGCGCCTTATTTACAGCCAGATTTCATTATCACGAATCAAAACGGCAAGATTGAGATTAAAATCAATGGCAAAAATGCCCCCGAACTTCGCGTTTCCCGTGCTTTCCAAGAAATGTTGCAGACCTACGACAAAGGTGATAAACAGCAAAAGGATATCAAAGAAGCTGTCACCTTTATCAAACATAAATTAGACTCGGCCTCTTGGTTCATTTCTGCTATTCAGCAGCGCCAAGGTACTTTGATGAAGACGATGGAGAGTATTGTGGCGAAGCAATATGATTTCTTTTTGACAGGAGATGAGGCGGTATTGAAGCCGATGAAGATGAAGGAAATCGCCGCCATGATTGAAATGGATATTTCCACGGTTTCTCGGGTAGTTTCGGCAAAGTCGGTCCAAACTGATTTTGGCATCTATCCTTTAAAATACTTCTTCTCCGAAGGCATCACCCACGAATCAGGGGAGGATTTCTCTACACGCGAGGTAAAAAATATCTTGCGCGAGATCATTGAGCAAGAGCCGAGCTCAGAACCCCATTCAGATGAGGATTTAGAGCAATTATTACTCGAACGCGGCTTCGTCGTGAAGCGCAGAACAGTGGCTAAATACCGCGATCAGCTGGGTATTCCTGTGGCGAGGTTAAGGAAGCACCTTTAAAATGGTGAATGGCATTTAAATGGTGAATGGTAAATGATAAATGATGAATGAAGGGGCATGTGAAAGGTAAATGAGTGGGCTGTTTTTATCAAATTGTTGATAGGAAATAGGCCTAATTTTCTTTAGTTTTCTGCCAAAAACAATGGCCACTAATATTATTCAATCAAAAACCTTCGCATTTTCTCTCCAAATTATTTCGGTTTATAAATCACTTCAACAAGACAAGGAATACGTCTTATCTAAGCAACTACTAAGGTGTTCTACCGCTGTGGGAGCAATGGTGATGGAAGCTAATCACGCGGAATCAAGAGCAGATTTTAAACACAAAATGAGTATAGCACAAAAAGAAATAAATGAATCCATTTATTGGCTTAAGCTTTTGGAAGCAGCGAATTATCTATCCGCAGAACAATTAATTCTACCATTGAAAGATGCAAACGATATTTTGCATATAATTACAAGAATTTTAATAACAGTTAAGCAAAACATGAAATTGAATTCGTAACAGATTTCATTCAATTACTATTCACCATTCACCATTCACCATTCACCACTTACCATTTAAAATGACATTCAACTACCTAAAACTACACCGCAATGGTCCTATTTGGACCTTGACCTTACATCGTCCTGAGGTATATAATGCCTTGAACGCTGGATTAATTCACGAAATCAGAGAAGTAGCTGAAGCCGCACAGATTGATGACGAGGTGCGTGTTTTAGTGATTACTGGGGAGGGGAAAGCCTTTTGTTCAGGTGCTGACTTGAAGTCAGGTGTGAGCGATCCTAATTTAGGGAATGTGTTGCGTTCAACTTATAACCCAATGATAATGGCATTACGTGGTTTAAATAAACCCGTGGTTGGTGCGATTAATGGGGTGGCAGCGGGAGCGGGCTGTAGTTTAGCGTTAGCCTGTGATTATATTGTGGCACGTGAAGATGCCTATTTCTCTGAATTATTTGTCCAAATAGGATTAGCTATGGATGCGGGTTCTACAGCCTTTTTGATGCAATCTGTCGGTTATCACCGCGCTTTTGATTTAGCGACTACCGGGAGAAAGGTGGGGGCAATAGAAGCAAAAGAGATTGGTTTAGTGGCTGAGGTAGTTTCAGGGCCAGAATGGGAGGTAAAAGTACAAGAGGTTGCTTTGGCCTTTTCAAAAAAAGCAACTTTAGCAATTTCATTAATGAAGCGTAGCTTACAAAGATCGTATATTCAGGATTTAGCCGCCACACTAGCCTCTGAGGCTGAGGAGCAAACGATTCTTGGACATAGTGAAGACTTTGCAGAGGGTGTGACGGCATTTATGCAGAAAAGGGCACCTCACTTCAAGGGGAAATAATTTTCAGAAAATTTTAGACGATAGTTTTTCATTTTACCAAAGAAATTCTACCTTTGCAATCCCGAAAGGGCAATGGTTGCGTAGCTCAATTGGATAGAGCATCTCACTACGGATGAGAAGGTTTGGGGTTCGAATCCCTACGCGACCACTGAAACGAAAAGACCTGTACGAAAGTGCAGGTCTTTTTTATTTTACAGTTTCTTAAATACTAAATAGCTTTTCTTTATCGTTGTAGAAAATAAATTTTTCCCATGAGAAAAATACTCAAGATTTTTCTTCTCCTCATAGCACTCTTTGCTTTCATCTTTATTTCTCTTTTGACGTATATTAATTCTGATTCCAAGTCAATAATGCCAGTTAAAAATGCATCCAAGAATGATTATAGTCAACAATCAATGGGTTCACCTCGGGTAGGACATAAGCACCAAGGTGCTGATATTTTTGCCAAAAAAGGAACACCCGTTTTGTCTGCTACGAGAGGGATTGTAATTTATGAGGGAATACTAAAGTTGGGAGGGAAAGTAGTACTTGTGTTAGGCCCAGATTATAAAATGTATTATTATGCTCATTTGGATACGATTATGACGCATAAATTAAGTTTGTTGAAAGTAGGGGAGCAGATAGGGAAAGTGGGGAATACAGGTAATGCAAGGTTTACTCCAGCACATTTGCATTTTTCTATACGAAACTTTTTTCCTTACAAACAAGGAAGTTATGTGGACCCAGTACCATTTTTGAATAAGGCGGCCAGTCGGTAAATTTCGCCTTAACGTTGATCTATTTTTTAAGAGTTTTCTTCTATCTTTAAACAACCTATTTAAATACGATGAAGAAAATTCTTACCCTGTGCTTGTTAGCACCCTCTCTCATTTTTGCGCAAGAAATAAAAGTGCCAGCCGGCTTTCACGTAAGTGAAATTGGAAAAGATCTTGGCTCAACGCGTCATATAGCTGTTTCGAAGCAGGGCGATGTCTATGCGAAATTGTCCAAATTCAAAGATGGAAAAGGCATTGTTTTGTTGAAGGATAAGGATAAAGATGGGGTTTATGAGGATCAGAAAATGTATGGAAACTATACCGGTACGGGGATTGCTATCCACGATGATTATTTCTACGCTTCATCGAATAAGGGGGTTTTTCGCTATGCATTGAATGTAAGTGGTGAGGTAGCTGATTGGAATAAATTTGAGACGATTGTAGATGGTTTGCCGGATCATGGTCGGGATAATGCGAAGTCCTTTACGTTTGATCAAGATCGCAAAAATATTTATGTGACGATTGGTTCTTGGAATGACCCTTGCAGAGAGCCTGGAACTGGGAAAGGGATGAATCCATGTGCGATTTTGGATTCGGCGGGTGGTGTGTGGCGTTTTGATGCCAATAAATTGAACCAGGGTTTTGCGGATGGTATTCGGTTTGCGACGGGATTAAAGAATGCAGTGGGAATTGTTTGGAATAATTCGACAAAATCTTTGTTTGCCATGGCGCATGGACGTGGTCAATTCCACGATTTTTACCCACAATATTATACGCCAAAACAAAGCCAAGAGCTTCCTTCAGAAGCGATGTATGAAATCAAAAAAGAAGGGGATGATGCTGGCTGGCCTTATATTTATTACGATCATATCCAAAAGAAGAAAATTGTCGCTCCAGAGTATGGTGGAGATGGAAAGAAAACAGGGGGAGAAAATGCCTTGAATCCTGTAGTGGCATTCCCCGCCCACATGGGCCCTAACGACATTTTGTTTTATACCGGGAATAGTTTTCCAGCTCGCTATAAAAATGGAGCATTCATCGCTTTCCATGGTCAATCAGCTGAATTGAAGAAAGGTTATTTTGTGGCCTTTGTTCCCTTCAAGAATGGGAAACCATCGGGTCCTTGGGAGATATTTGCGGATAATTTTTCAGGACAAGATTTAGCAAAACCAACGGGTCCTATCGAGCATAGACCTTGTGGCTTAGCTCAGGGGCCGGATGGGTCTTTGTTTGTGAGTGATGATTTGAATGGAAGTATTTGGCGAATTAGCTACAAGAAATAGTATTACAGGATTTTAAATTGAATGCAATTAGCTTAAATTTGATAAAAATACTTTTATGATCAATTTTGACTTATTGCTGGCAAATAAAGAAGATTATCGTTTGCAATATTTGACAGCTAAACCATTTCCACATTTGGTATTGGATGGAATCTGTGATGAAGCTAAATTAACTTCTATGTATTCAGGTGTTCCAGAACTTGAGAATAAAAGTAGAGATTATGTTTTTGCCAATAATAAATTTGAGAAGTCAAATTACAAGGAATTAGGTTCTTATTTCAAAGAGTTAAACGATGACCTCCAAAGTGAAAGAATGAATGATTTTCTAAGCTATATTGCTTGTGAAACCATTTTTGTCGACCCTAAAAATCATGGAGGGGGATTACATCAAGGAAAGAAAAATTCCTTTTTGGATATGCATGCGGATTTTAATTACCATCCAATCAACACCTTCTGGTTTCGGAATATGAATCTGTTATTGTATTTGAACAAGGATTGGAAACCTGAATATGGCGGGCAGTTAAAATTAGAGGATGCTAGAACAGGCGAAAAAACGGTATTGGATGTCCCCTTTAATCGATTAATAATTCAACAAACCCGAGGCTGGACTTTGCATGGATACGACCAAACCCATTTTCCAGCTGGAATTTACCGAACTTCAATTGCGACTTATGCCTATACGCAGCATTTAATTCACATTGAGAAACCAAGGACTACGGATTGGAAACCTGCTGATGATGCGTCTTGGATAAAAAAATGGATGGCTCAAAACTATAATACTGCAGTAAAAGTCAAGAATAAATTCTTTGGTATGGGTACTGCAAAAAATCAATAACTATTTAAATGCTTTCTGCAAAACCTTTAAATTTCCATCTATTGCCTTTGGATCGTAGTTTAATCCGAGGATTTTGGCAACAAAGGGATAGACGTTCACATTCTCAAAACCGTCTAAGGTAAGTCCCGATTTGATAGCTGGACCCCATGCTTGAAAGCTTGCACGCATCTCCAGCATCTCTGGATCAAAACCGTGTTTACCTTTCGATGTTTTTCGGGTGGATAGGTTGAATACTTGCGGACTTTTGGGCACTAATAAAAGATCGCCTAGGCGATTAAAACGATCATCTTTTTTGCGGTAGTGCCAGTGTGCTGGCGTTTCGTCCATTTTAAAAGTCGTAAAGCGAGTATCCTTTTTCAATTCCTGGTAAGTTGAATCAATTTTTAAGGGATCTTTAGCATACACATGCAACAGGGCATCGCCCCATGGCACTTGAAACGCAGAGGTGTTCAGAGGAGCAGGTTTACTAATGGTATTCACATTATCCACTTCTTTCATCCCATGGTCAGAGACAAAAATGAAATTAATGGGCAACCCTAGAGGCGCAACTGCAGCCTCTAAATCTGCTATCGCTTGATCAACAAATTGTACCGATTGTTTAACGCGTGAATCTTCAGGGCCAAATTCGTGGGCATCGTGATCCACTTCAGGGAAATAGAACGTGATTAGATGCGGACGCTTATCTGCGGGTAAAGAAAGCCATTGCTTAACTTGCGCGATTCGTGTTTTGATATCAATAACCTCGTTGTATACATAGTAATACGAAGGATAGGTGTCTTGGATATTTGCTTCGGATGCCACCCAGTAAAAACTCGCAGCCATCATCTGCTGCTTTTCGGCTAATACCCAAAGCGGTGTGCCGCCATACCACTTTCCTTCGCCTACCATTTTTTTATTAGACATGCGGTATTCTTGTCCTGAAGCGACATCTAGAAAGGTGTTATCTACTAAACCATGATGTGCAGGGTATAAGCCGGTTACGATGGAATAGTGGTTTGGGAAAGTTAAGGTGGGGTAGGAGGCTTGCATGTAGCTTGCCTTTACGCCGCTTGCTTCTTTAGATTGAAGGAATTTTGCGTTGTATTTATGGGAGAAATCGGAACGGAATCCGTCCGCCGAAATCAAGATGACATAAGGCTTTTCTTGTTGAGTTTTTGCGTTAGATCTACCCGCAATGATGTGTTGGGTGGTATCTTGAGCCCAGCTTGAAAAACTGAAAATCAACAATAAAGCGATTATTCTCATGGCTTCTTTTTCCAAAATTTACCACCGGACTTTCCTCCGCCCTTAAAGCCCCCTGATTTAGCTTTAAACCCGAAAGAGTTTTTTTGAGCCGCTGGATTGTATTCTGGGGTCTCTCCAAATTCCGCAGGAACGGCAGCCTTCGTTACTTCTTTTTCTAACAAATCCTCGATCGTTTTGAATTTACGTTGTTCAGATTCTGTAATAAAAGTATAGGCTGTTCCTTTTGTTTGTGCACGAGCGGTTCGGCCGATGCGGTGGATATAATCCTCCCCGTCATTAGGTACGTCATAATTAATGACTAATTCGATTTCATCGATGTCAATACCTCGACTTAAGATGTCTGTCGCTACTAAAATTTTTGTATTCTTGTTTCTAAAATCTTGTAAAACCTGCTCACGAACCTCTTGCTCTAAATCTGAATGAATTTCCTCTACCGAGAATCGAGCACGCTTTAAATCCGAAGTAAGAGATTTGACATTTTGCTTTTTGGAACAAAAAACAATCACGCGGGTATAATCCTGCAACTTCAATAGGTGTTTTACCAATGGACTTTTTTGCTTCTCGTATACCACAAAAGCCTCTT
This sequence comes from Aquirufa sp., assembly GCA_044236555.1. Classification (GTDB taxonomy): domain Bacteria; phylum Bacteroidota; class Bacteroidia; order Cytophagales; family Spirosomataceae; genus Aquirufa. Next base: position 15,011 of record JBIIGE010000016.1, on the reverse strand, counting down.
GAACGATTTGCTCAGGGGGTTTCGAAACAGCGATATTGATTTCGACAGGATTTTGTAAAAGTTTTTGTGCCAAAGTTTTCATCTTAGGCGCAAATGTCGCAGAGAACAGGAGATTTTGACGTTTTTCTGGAAGGTAGGATATGATCTTCATTAGATCATCCGAGAATCCCATGTCTAGCATACGATCCGCCTCGTCTAATACTAAAAAACTACAGTGTTTTAGATTCACGTAGCCCATATTCAAGTGGGCAATCATGCGACCAGGGGTACAAACCACGATATCTACCCCGCTCGTTAAGGCGGTTTTCTCTGTTGTAAATGAATTTCCATCCCCTCCACCATAAATGGCAATCGAACTCACATTAGTGAAATAACCTAATCCTTCCATGTTTCCAGCGATTTGTATGGATAGTTCACGGGTAGGAACAATAATAATTGCATTAATATGGTCCTCTGGGTGAGGCTCGGTGATTAATTTGTGGATAATGGGCAAAAGAAAAGCGGCGGTTTTGCCGGTTCCTGTTTGGGCTGAGGCTAATATGTCGCGGCCTGCTAAAATGGGTTGTATAACTTGGGATTGAACCGGTGTAGCGGTTTTGTATCCCATGGAACTGATTCCGTCTAAAATTTGTGGGCTGAGCCCGAGTTCTTCAAATGTCAAAGTATGTGTGTTTATTTACCTTCTTAAAGGTGGACAATCAATGCTTCGATCTAAATGGAAGATTAATTGAAATTGAGTAACAAAGTAATGGTCGACTAAGTTGGTCGCGAATTCAGACGGGATCAATAATCGGGTTGTAAATTCTGTTTTAGGTGGTTGCTCTTTAGGAGCGGCAAACAAATTAGCCACTTGAGTTCTAAGGCTTGCCTCAAACCCAAAATCCATAAAATCATTCAAGCGATAACGGAATCCTACACCTACGGGGATAGAAAAAGCAATGGAAGGAATGGTCTCCTTGAAATTGCGAATGGGGTTAGTGGGATAATCCGTAGCAATGATGTCGGCATATCTTCTCCATGAAGCACCTGGGATTCCGGCACCGCCTATTGAATCTAATTGATAAAGTTCTTGATTCGTTGAAATCAAAGCAATACCAGCAGATAAATAGGGAGAGAAGCGGTTGCGCTTCATGTAATTTTGTTGGTTACCATTCAATTCAATGATTCCTGATAGGCCAAATTCCACTAGGTTATTTCTGAATCGAAAACGTAAATCTGGTGTCTTGGGAATGAGTGACGAATTGTCGAAAGTATAATCATTACCAGCTAAACTAATATAGTTTACGTTGCCTTTAATAGAAAAGCGTTTACTGACATGGCGTGTTAAATGACCCCCTACATTAAATCTGCTTTGGTTATTAATTAAGCGATTAAATTCGCTTAATTCTCTGAAGTAATGAGAACTACCAGCTCCGAAACCTAAAGATGTGTGTGGATTAAAAGTGGTTCTTTTAAAGCCTGTTCCACCCTTTTTTCCAATTTTCCAAAATTGGGCATTAGCAGTTGAACTCAATAAAAGTGTAACTAACAAGAATAATGAACTTATTCGAAGCATAGGATGCGGAATTATTTTCGTCAAAAACAAATATACTCATAAATCAATAAACGCTAAGTGCTTGCAATTATTTTGCTAGGCTTATTTGGAATATTTCTAGCTTGCTTCTATGCAGAAGCTTAGGTAATTTTAAGTATAATTCTGTAACCATGAAAAAAATCATTCTCCTTTTGTCAGTTGCCGTTTTGGCATCTTGTGGATCTAACTCGGAAGTAAGCGCTCCCACAGAAAACTTAAATGAAGTATTAACTTGCGTGGATGCCAAAGGCTTAGTCTCAAAATATGGAGCTAAATCTGTCATTTTAGACACGTCTATAGTTTCCGGTGATGATACGCTAAAAGGAGCCATTATTTTTCCGGGAACGCCTAAGCAAGCGAATGTATTCTTTCACGAGGGGAAAATTTCAGACGTGAGTATACAAGGAGAAAGTTCTGCCTGGAAAACAGCTTCAGGCTTATATTTAGGCTTGCCTTTGCTTGAAGTGGAGAAGTTAAATACGAAAAACTTTACCATCTCGGGTTTTGGCTGGGCACATGGCGGTTCGGTAGTGTCCTGGGAGGGTGGAAAACTAGCCGGGGATAGTACACTTACTCACTTAGTATCCTTTCGAAATAAGCGACAAAATATATCTGTAGACGAATTCACTAAAGTGTCAGGTGAAGCGGAATTTGACATACGTCATCCATCTATTCAACAAATGAATCCTGTCCTAGAACAAATTACGATTTTAAAGCCTTATACTCCATCAAAAGAAGAGGGTAAAGGGATAGCAAAGAAAATTGAATCAAGTCAGATTCCCGTTCATTAAGCTAATTTAGGGTTATTCTTGTGGCGATCCGCATCGCGTGCTGTCTTCTTTAAGAGGTTCTGTTTCAGAGCCTCTTCTAGGTTTACTCCTGTTTGGTTAGCGAGACAGATCAACACGAAAAGAACATCTGCCATTTCATCCCCTAAGTCCTTATTTTTATCAGATTCTTTCTCCGATTGTTCTCCGTAACGTCGTGCGATGATACGGGCGACTTCGCCCACCTCTTCTGTTAGCATGGCCATATTAGTTAATTCGCTGAAATAGCGAACGCCTACGGTCTTAATCCACTCATCTACTTGTTGTTGTGCGTTTGAAATCGTCATAATTAGGGGTTTTTAGAGTCGATGATAATGGTAACTGGACCGTCGTTTGTTAAATTAATTTGCATATCGGCACCAAATACACCTGTTTGAATTTTCCGGCCAATTTTAGAAGATAAAGTATCGATCATTAATTCATACAAAGGAATGGCTTGCTCAGGTTTGGCAGATTCCAAAAAACTAGGTCGATTTCCCTTGCGAGTCGCCGCATGGAGGGTAAACTGGCTAACTAATAAAAGTTCACCATTGATGGCCTGTAAATCTAGATTCATTTTGCCTTCCTCATCAGAGAAGATACGCAATCCAGCTATTTTGCCGGTTAGATAGGTCACATCTTCTGGCGTATCATCTACGTGAATGCCTAGAAGTACCACACAACCTTGTTGAATAGAGGCGTGTAGTGCACTTTCGATATGCAAGGAGGCTTGACTAACGCGTTGAATAACGGCAATCATATTTACAAGAGTAGGTAAACAATCAAAAAATAGACCCCATAACCTAGAATGTCGTTTGTAGTGGTAATGAATGGGCCACTCGCCACTGCTGGATTAATCTTTAAATGATTCAAAACTAAGGGGGTAATAGTGCCCATTAAACTCGCCAGCATTACCACTGCAAAAAGCGAGATGGATACGGTCATGGATAACATGATTTGGCCTGAATCGACTAATAAAGAGCATCCGAAAGCGAATATCGCCGCGATTAACGCATTAATTAAAGCGACCAATAGCACTTTCTGAAGACGTTTCCACAAGGTGGTGTCTAAACCGCTTTTATCGGCTAATGACTGTACAATTAGGGAGGATGATTGAATACCTACATTACCACCCGTGGAACCAATCAATGGAATAAAGGCTGATATAGCAGGTAAAAGAGAGATTGTATCATCGAATCGATCGATAATTTTTGCAGCCAAAAAGCTACCCACCATACCACCAATTAACCAAGGCAGACGTGAACGAACTAATAACCAAACAGAGTCATCTTCTTCTACGTCCTCCGAGATACCGGCCATCACCTGTATATCTTCTTGTGCTGATTCTGTGATGAAATCGACCACGTCATCGATGGTGATTCGACCTAATAAACGTCCTTGAATATTCACTACCGGAATCGCTTCTAAGTCGTATTTCTGCATTAAATCCGCTACTTCCTCGCCAGAGGCGTAGGTCTGAACCGATACAATTTCATCTGCATCGTAAACGTCTGCGATTTTAGAACCGCGTTTCGCTAAAATGATTTTCTTTAGGGAAACCGTACCTAATAATAGTCCGTCGTCATCGATGACATAAACGGAATATACTTTTTCCACATCCTCCGCTTGCTTTCGGATTTCCTCCACACATTCGGTTACGGTTTGGGAAATATTAATCTTAATTAACTCTTTCTGCATTAAACCTCCTGCACAATCTTCATCATAATGCATTAAGTCAATGATGAATCGAGCTTGCTCGCGGTCTTTTAAAAGCGCGATTACTTCCTCGCGTACTTTAACCGGTTGCTCATTCAGAATATCTACCGCATCATCGGAATCGATGACGTTGATATATTGTGCGATTTCCTTGGAAGTGAAATTCTTTAAGAATTTTATGCGGTCATCTGCATCTAGGGTAGAAATGATTTCTGCCGCTAGTTTAGTGTCGATTAACAGAACCAGGTATTTCGCCTCTTCTGTGGTCAATTCAATTAAAATACTGGTAATGTCAGCCGGAAAAAGTTCATCTAGCCTCAATAAAATCTCCTCATTCGCCTGATTTTCGATCATCAAACGGATGTCCTCTATGAACTCTTTCGTTAGTTCAAACGGAAGGTGTTGTGGGTTGACTACTTCCATGTTTTGAGGTGATTTAAGATTTAACAGCGCAAATTACGAAAATTAGATCGATTAAGCGCCCTGGTAACCATTATCTTTCCATAAAATCGTTAACTCGGTGAACTCAGCGACGCCTAATTGTTCAGCTCGTTTACTCAAAAGTGGATGTTCTGGTAACTGCAAGGCTCTGAGTGCATTACGCAAGGTCTTGCGACGTTGGTTGAAGGCCATTTTCACTAGAGACTTGAATTTAGTTGGATCACACTCGAGTTTTTTGTCCCAGTTTCGAACGAGGCGAATGACGCCGGAGTTGACTTTAGGTGGAGGAGTGAATACCTCAGGCCCTAAACTGAACAGGTATTCGATATCGTAGAAAGCCTGCAAAAGAACACTCAAAATACCGTAATCTTTATTGCCTGGTTTTGCTGCTAGGCGCACGGCTACCTCTTTTTGGAGCATTCCCACCACTTCGATGCATTGGTCTTTGTATTCCAAAATGCGGAAGAAGATCTGTGTGGAGATGAAATAGGGGAAGTTTCCCACGATTGCAAATTTCTCTTCACCAAAAATATTCTCCAAAGGATATCGAAGAAAGTCTCCATCGATTAAGCGTGGCCCCGTAAACTCTAGGTAGTTCTTGCGTAAATAGTCGACGGATTCTTTGTCGATTTCGATGAGGGAGGTTTGGTATTCTGTTTTTTTGACCAAAAACTGTGTCAACACTCCCATTCCCGGCCCAATCTCTAACACTTTCGTATAAGCTCCATCCGGCTGCAAGCCATCTACGATGCGCTTTGCCGCGTCTAAATCATTTAAAAAATGTTGTCCTAAACTCTTTTTTGCTCTTACTTGCACCGGGTCTCTGGGGTTTAAGGAGTAAAATTAAGCCCTTTTTTGTACATTTAAGCAAAATTTTCGATTAAAGGCATGGAGGACAAGCAGGCCCTGATTAAAACATTGGATTCCCTGAAGCTTTTTGGCATCGTTATGGCGCTCGATGGAACCATCACGCATGCGAATGCCTACACGCATCAGTTGCTAGGTTATAAACCAGAAGAATTAAATGGTCAGGACTTCTTTACTACGCTTGTCCCGGACGGGGAAAGTGAAATGCGCCGAAACTCTTTTGACAAAGCTATTCAAACAGGAGGCCTTTTCGAAGAACGTGAACGTAATTACAAAACCAAATCAGGGTCCATTAAATGGGTAGAAGTCGCGTCTACCGTAGTGAGCGATAATTTCCTTAGTATCATAGGGGAGGACGTCAGCGAGAAGAAGAAAGTATCGGAAGCCCTTACTCGTTCTAATGCCCAATTACAAGACTTAATTAACAATACGACCGACCTCATCCAGATTACGGGTGTGACTGGTCGATTCCTATTTGTGAACCGTGCTTGGCTAGAAACCATGGGCTATAGCGAGGAGGAAGCTAAGGATTTAAAGATTCAGGATGTGCTGCATCCAGAGTTTGCCCATTTGACAGAGGCGCAATTTGATACCCTAGCGAAGGGGGAAGATATTCCCGAGTTTACAGCGGTATTTAGGCGTAAAGATGGGCGTCGTCTTTATGTTTCAGGCTCAGTTACTTGTCGGTTTGAGCGCGGAGTGCCTACTGCTTATCGCTGTATTCTACATAACTCCACAGCAAAGGTACGGGCGGAGCGTGCAAATAAATTGTTCTCCTCCATTTCCCAGGTAGCTATCAATTCCTCGAATCTAGATGACCTGTTTGTGAATATTCACAAGCAACTAGGTGAAGTAATTGACGTGAAGAATTTCTTCATTGCCCAATATGATCCAGGAAAGAGTTATATCTATTTCCCTTACTACATCGATGAATATTTTAATTCTAGGGTACACTTTACGAAGCGTCGATTAGGGAATGGGTTGACGGAATATGCTTTAATGGCAAATAAGCCCATGATTTTGCACGATGATGAGATTCATCAATTAGCCGCGGAGAAGAAGATTTATTTGTATGGAGTGGTTCCCAAAGTCATGCTCTGTGTTCCCTTGCGTATTGGCGATCGTGTGACAGGGATTATTGGGGTGAAGTCCTATGAGCGTGCGAATAAATACGAGAACCGAGATTTGGAGTTATTGGACTTTATTTCCGGGCAAGTGGCGATTGCGATTTCGAGGAAACAGGCGGAAGAGGCTTTGGCCAGAGAAACAGCTCGATTAAACTCCATTTTTGAAAGCTCTTCTCACCTGATGTGGTCAGTGAATAAGCGATTGATGCTGATGAGTTTTAACCACGACTATGCAGATCTATTAGAGCAAGAATTAGGGATTAAGCCACAATTGAATTTTAGTTCGGAGACTATGGGCTTCAAAATGATGGCTCCCGAACAGCGCAAAGTGATGGAGGAGCACTATAAATTAGCTTTTAGAGGTTCCAAACAACACTTTGAATTATGCTTGAAAAAGAAGGACGGAACGGATCGTTGGTTAGAGATTTATTTGAACCCTATTTTAGATCAAGGGATAATTTCTGAAGTTTCCGGTATTGCTCGGGACATTACGGATTTGAAGAAGTACCAAAGTGAGCTAGTTGATGCCCGTGAACAGGCGGAACACTCGCTAAAGGTGAAGGAACAGTTTTTAGCGAATATGTCGCACGAAATTCGCACGCCTATGAACGGGGTGATCGGTATGGTGGACCTGTTGTGTGATACACCGTTAGATGAAGACCAGCGCGATTATTTACAAACAATACGCAAGTCGTCTGAAACGCTATTACATATTTTGAATGATATTCTCGATCTCGCGAAGATCGAAGCAGGTAAGATGGTCTTGCACCCAACCGATATCGTGTTGGAAGATGTGTTTGATCGCTTGATGGCCTTGTTTACCCCATTAGCACATCAGAAAGGAAATAAAGTCTCCTATAAGCTGGATGACAAAGTGCCTGTTTATGTGAAGGCGGATGAGACGCGTTTATTACAGATTCTTTCGAATTTGACCTCTAATGCGTTGAAGTTTACGGAGAATGGATCGGTTAAGATTTCAGTGAAACCCGTTTCGGTTTCTTCAGATTCGACGGAATTAGAGGTTCGTGTGCGTGATACGGGAATTGGAATTAGTCCTTCTAATCTTGAAAAATTATTTAACGCCTTCCAACAAGTGGATAATTCCACTTCGAAGAACTACGGAGGTACGGGCCTAGGTTTAGCCATTTCGCGTGAATTCTGTAAAATGATGGATGGAGAGATAGGGGTGGAGTCAGAGGAGGGAAAGGGAAGTACGTTCTGGTTTAGGATCAAACTTGCGATAGGGGATTCAGCTGTAGTAGCAAAAATGAAGCGTGTGGAGAATCTTTCTATTTCAGGAACGTTGAACTCGGTTCACGCGAGGGTCTTGTTAGTAGATGATAATGCTACGAATCGCAAGGTGGCGAGTCAGATTTTGAGGAAGGCAGGATGTGAGGTAGAGATGGCTTCTAGTGGCAAGGATGCCATTAGTTTGCTGCAAAAAGATGCGAAATTTGATTTAGTGTTGATGGATATTCAAATGCCAGAAATGGATGGAATGGAGACTACGCGTCGTTTACATGCTTTGAAGCTTAGCTATTTGCCACCCATTGTGGCAATGACGGCTTATGCGATGAAGGAAGATCGAGAACGTTTCCTAGCGGCCGGAATGGATGATTATTTAGCTAAACCGATTCGCGCGCAACAAATTATTCAGACGGTTTCGCGCTGGGTTTCGGAAGGACATGGTTCTGTGGAGGAGGCTGCGATTGGGACGGAATTTATCGTGGATGAGGAAGTCTTAGCCTCACTTTCTGATGCTGTAGGAGGAGATCCAGCCTTTGTTCAAAGTATGTTAGAAGAGTTTATTACGGAGGCCAAAGAACAAATTGCCGCTGCCATTTCCTCTCACGGTGCAGGTAGCTGCAAGGGTGTACAATCCGAATTACATACCTTGAAAGGTAATTCAGGGACATTAGGTGCGGCTCAGGTGCATTCGATCTGTGAAAAGATTGAATTAAAGGCCAAAGTCTGTGATTTCACCCAGTTCGCAACCGAGATTGTAGATCTGCAAATTGCCTTAAAGAATTTCGAAGACGCGATTAAAGCCAAATTCGCCTAATATGCGCCATTTTGGCGTATTTTTCTCCAGATAGGCATACGTTTTAATGTCATTTTTTCCGAATTATTCAATTGGATATTTATTTGCTAGTTTGGGGGAAAACCTAGCCGATATGAACCCCAATAATTACACATCACAAGCTGGACTTATTATTCAAAACGCGATGGAGATCGCGAGCCAGAATGGCCAGCAAGCCATCGAAACAGGGCACCTTTTGCAAGCCATCTTGCAAGACGACACCCAAACATCCGCCTTTCTTTTAAAGAAGAATGGCGTGTCTGTTCTACAAATTCAAGAAAAGCTTCAAGTCATACTTTCTTCTTACCCTAAAGTATCTGCCGCTCAACCTTATGCTAGCAATGCTTTACAGCAGGTTTTGACGAAAGCGGAGGCTTTAAAAACTGAATTTGGCGATTCGTACGTAAGTGTAGAAATTTTATTTCTCGCTTTAATCGAATCCAAAGATGCGGTAGCAGACCTATTAAAGTCGCTCGGCATTAACAAGGTAAATTTTAAGAAATCCATTATAGAGTTAAGAGGAAATAGAAAAGTGAACGATCCACATGCAGAAGGAACTTACCAGTCTTTGGAAAAATACGGTAAGAATTTAAATGAATTAGCGAAAGCCGGAAAAATCGATCCATTGATCGGACGTGACGAAGAAATTCGCCGGGTCTTGCAGATTTTATCTCGTAGAACGAAGAACAACCCCATCCTTTTAGGAGAACCGGGTGTAGGTAAAACCGCCATTGTGGAAGGCCTAGCTCAACGTATCGTCTCTGGTGATGTACCCGAAAACTTGAAATCCAAGATCGTGATGTCACTTGATATGGGACTTTTAGTGGCGGGTGCGAAATACAAAGGGGAATTCGAGGAGCGCTTAAAAGCCGTCATCAAGGAAGTAACCGACTCCGATGGAGAAATTGTGTTGTTCATCGATGAGATACACACCTTAATAGGTGCTGGCGGCGGAGGCGAAGGTGCGATGGATGCGGCAAACTTGTTAAAACCAGCTTTAGCGCGTGGCGAATTGCACGCAATCGGTGCCACGACCTTGAAAGAGTACCAAAAGTACATCGAGAAAGACAAAGCCCTCGAGCGTCGTTTCCAATCCGTTTTAGTGGAAGAACCTGATGTCGCAGATGCTGTTTCCATTCTACGTGGAATCAAGGATAAATATGAGTTGCACCACGGTGTTCGAATCCAAGATGATGCGGTGATTGCGGCTGTAGAATTATCAAATCGCTACATATCAGATCGTTTCTTGCCCGATAAGGCGATTGATTTAATGGATGAGGCAGCCGCTAAAATGCGTCTAGAGATTGATTCAGTGCCGGAAGAAATCGATGATATCCAGCGCAAGATTATGCAGCTAGAGATTGAGCGCGAGGCGATTCGTAGAGAGAATAACAAGGAGAAAGAGACAATTTTAACCCGTGATTTAGCGGATTTATCGGAGAAACGAGATGCATTGAAGGCTAAATGGCAAGCAGAGAAATCTGTTTTAGATGCAGTTTGCGCCGAAAAGGAGACGATAGATCGTTTGAAATTAGAAGCAGAACAAGCGGAGCGCCAAGGTGATTACGGTAAAGTAGCCGAGATTCGGTACGGACGTTTAGTTGAGTCCGAACAGAAGTTGAAAGATATGCAAGCTTCTTCCGCGGGAGAAAATGCTATGTTACAAGAGGAAGTGACAGCGGAAAACGTGGCCGAGGTGGTAGCTAAATGGACCGGAATTCCTGTAAGCCGTATGTTGCAAACCGAGGTGGAGAAGTTATTGCATTTGGAAGATGAACTGCACAAAAGAGTGGCGGGTCAAGACCAGGCGATCGAAATGGTTTCGGATGCGGTTCGCCGTTCTCGGGCTGGATTGCAAGATCCTAAACGTCCAATTGGTTCGTTCATTTTCTTAGGTACGACGGGTGTAGGTAAGACGGAATTAGCCAAAACTTTGGCATCCTACCTATTCAACGATGAAAATGCGATGATCCGCATCGATATGTCAGAATACCAAGAACGCCACGCCGTAAGTCGCTTAGTGGGAGCGCCTCCGGGATATGTGGGCTACGATGAGGGTGGACAATTAACGGAAGCCGTTCGTCGCAAACCCTATTCTGTGGTCTTGCTAGATGAGATTGAAAAGGCGCATCCGGATGTTTGGAATATCCTATTACAAGTGTTGGACGAAGGTCGATTAACGGATAACAAAGGTCGTACGGCGAACTTCAAAAATACGATCATCATTATGACCTCGAACATAGGTAGCCACTTGATTCAAGAGAAATTGGCACAGATGGAGGGCTGGAACAATTCCCTGATTTTAGAGGAGACCAAAGAAGAGGTGATGACTTTACTGAAACAAGTTGTTCGTCCGGAATTCTTGAATCGAGTCGATGAGGTTGTGTTGTTCGAACCATTGACCTTAGAACATGCGCGCAAAATTTTAGCGATACAGTTTAAAGAGGTTCAAAAGCGTCTTGCCGAACAAAACATCACTTTAGAAGCCTCTGAAGAAGCCTTGAATAAACTGGCAAACGATGGTTATGATCCTAATTATGGCGGTCGTCCGATGAAGCGAGTACTTCAGAAAGCAGTGCTTAATGAATTGTCGAAGGCTATTCTGTCTGGCAAAATCGTGAAAGATTCCGCGGTGATGATGGAGTTAGGGGCTGATGGGGAGTTGACCTTTGAGAATATTATCGTGGAGGTTTAAGATTAGAGAGAGGAGATAGTAGATAATAGATATGAGAGTAGAGATAATTCACATATTTTATCTCTTCTCTCTACTCTATTATCTCCAATCTAAATTCTATTCTGAAGGCAAACCATCCTCGTAAACCGATAAATCGCCTGCGTGCCCACACTCGTACTCCTTGAATCCGTAGTCGCCGGGAAAGGTCCACCATGAACCATTGCCCCAGAAACTTCGACGCCGGTAGGGAAACCGTTGAATAATAGACGGCCTACTTTTTGCAAAAGGGTATCCATTAATTCTTCTGATATTTCGGCTTTCGTTCCGTGAATAGTTCCTGTTAATTGACCGTCCAATGATTCGATAAATGAAATCATTTCCGTCTCATCTTCGACTAAAATGGCCACAGTGCATGGGCCAAAAACTTCGTCTAAAATCTGGTGGTTTGCGTTTGCCGCATTAGCTACAAAAAGGGCAGGGGAAGGGAGCTCTCGCGATGTTAATTTTGTAGAAAGTTTAGCCAGATTTGAAACACCATCAGAATAAGCAGATGCGATTCCAGGTGTTAAAAACGTGCCTAAGGGTAGTTTATCTAATTCTGCAGCCAATAAATCTAGGAAACCCGCATCCTTTTTCTGAAGAATCAAGAGGCCTGGATTCGTACAAAATTGCCCTACACCTAAGCCGACAGAACCAGCTAGTCCAGCTGCGAGAGCGGATGGGTTTTCGGCGATTTTTTGGGATAAAAGAATGACCGGATTCACACTACCCATTTCTGCGTAAACCGGAATAGGGTGAGGTCTACGAATTGCTAGGTCGTATAACGCTTTTCCACCCCGATAAGAACCTGTGAAACCTACTGCCTGAACGTCTGGATGCTGCACTAAATGAGCCCCCACTTCGTTAGATGATCCGTGAATCAAAGCAAAAACTCCGGCCGGTAAACCGCAAGATGCGACTGCTTTAGAAATCGCTGAGCCTACTAATTCCCCTGTTTTAGGATGTGCAGGGTGAGCTTTAAAGATGACAGGACATCCTGCAGCTAAGGCAGAAATAGTATCGCCACCTGCTACTGAAAACGCTAGAGGAAAGTTGCTGGCGCCAAAAACGGCCACAGGACCTAAAGGGATTTGGGTTTGAAACAGATCTGGTTTAGGTAGTGGTGCACGGTCCGGTTGAGCGGGATCATGGATTTCTTTTTTCCAAGCTGGGTTGGAGATAAAGTCTGCAAAGGCTTGGATTTGACCAGTCGTGCGACCTCTTTCTCCGGTAATTCTAGCTTCTGGGAGGTTTGATTCTGCGCAGGCACTTTGGATTAAAACCTCACCTAAGCCCATTATTTCACGAGAAATGGCTAAAAGGAAAGCCGCGCGATCCGAATCCGAAATACGGCGATAAATAGGAAATGCTGCTTTTGCTGCTGCTATGGCTGAGTCGATTTCTGCAATCGAAGCGTCTTTATAATTCATTAGGCAACGGTTTGAATAAGGGTTCCAATAGGTTCAATAGTAATGTGGACGATATCTCCGGATTGCAAGGTGAAGGGCGGATCCGGGACTATGCAAGTGCCCGTCATCAAATAAACACCAGATGGAAAGGACATTTCGCGGGTTAAATAGTCGACTAATTCGGCGTGAGAGCGCTTCATTTGGGAGATTTGGGTGTCGCCATTGAATACACTTTCGCCGTTTCGAACGATTTCCATCGCGATGATAGTGTTAGGTTCCAAAGGCTTTTCCGTCACTAAGAGGCATGGGCCGAGACCGGCGGATGCGTCATAGACTTTGGCCTGAGGCAAATACAAAGGGTTTTCTCCTTCTATATCACGAGAACTCATATCGTTTCCGATACTGTATCCAGCTAATTTGCCGTGCTTATTGACAAAAAGTGTCAATTCCGGCTCAGGTACATTCCAAAAAGAATCCTTACGGATGCGTACTTTACCACCCGGACCCACGGAACGCAAGCGATTACCTTTGTAGAATATTTCGGGCCTTTCGGCATCGTATACTTTGTCATAAAAGGTATCTCCTCCGGACTCTTTTGACTCCTCCATTCGCGCCACTTTGCTGCGCAAATAGGTAACGCCAGCCGCCCAAATTTCTTGTGAATCGATTGGGCAAAGTGGATTTTCGATTTTGGCCTCCGTAAAATTCAGAGAGCTGCACTGTTGAAAAAGATCCGACTGGTTAATAAAGTCATCCCAATTTCCCATAACCGTGCAAATCAGACCCCGCTGATCCTGCACCTGAATTCCTGAAGAGGTTAAATAAATTTTATATGTTATCATAGGTTGTCAAGCGAGGCATCAATCTCTGCAGCGTGGCGAGATGCATACCTCAATTCATAGGTACAAAGGTTATCAATTACCTGATTTACTATCGTAATCGGGTGTTTTTTATAAATTTTCATCACTTCATTCATATCCGCATAGCTAAACTGAATGCTGCGAATTTTCATCGGCTCTTTCTCATAGATCTCCGCCTGCTCAAGCGCATTGATTGCACCCTCTTTGTAGGCTTGTATAAGACCAGGAACGCCTAGTAACGTTCCACCAAAATACCGAACCACCGCCACCAACACATAATGAAGATTTTGGGAAAGAATCGTATTTAATATGGGCTTTCCTGCACTTCCGGATGGTTCTCCATCGTCATTGGATCGCGCTTCTTCTGGCGTAAATCCGAGTCGATAGGCATAACAAATGTGCCTTGCTTTCGGATGCGCCTCTTTTAACGTTGTTAAATGGCTTTTGATTTCTTCCAAATCTTTCACCGGATATGCCCAACTGATGAATTTACTTCCTTTATCTTTGTAAAGTCCTTCAGCTGGTTTTGCGATGGTGAGATAGGAGTCGGGATTCAATGACATAAGGATAAATTTAGGCTAAGCGATGCACAATAACTATTATTTTTTGCGGATTTTATCAGGTCAATTACGTCAGATATTGATGTATGCGCGCTTAAAGCAGTGTTTTTCGCAAGAGAAGGATGAGTTAGTTTTAGGTTTTGAACGCCAAAACGGCGATGATTTCTACATCAAATGCTCCCTCGGTCCTCAGTTTTCCAGCTTGCAATTCCCCGATTCATTCCACCGTGCTGGACGAAACTCCATCGATCTTTTCTCTGATTTACTCTTGGCTGAAGTGCAGGAGGTGGAGATGTATGAAAATGAACGGGCCTTCGGTATTCATTTTTTGGGCAATTATGTGCTCGTATTTAAGCTTTTTGGGAATCGGGCTAATTTAATTTTATACCGGGATGGGGAATATGATTCTCAGTTCCAAAAACGCCTCAAGAAAGACGACAAGCTAGCTTTAAATGCCATATCTCGTTCCATAGACCAAAGTTTCGAAGCCTTTCAGGAGGCAGACGGGGAATATTTTCCTTTATTTCCTACCTTAGGAAAAGAAGCTCAGGCTTGGCTTGCCGCCCAAGGATATGAAAATTTGAACTTGAAAGACCGTTGGGCATTAGTGCAAAAAATGCTAGAAATTTTCGATAAAGGGCATTTTTATGTGGTTAAGACGCCTAAAGGAATAGGATTTACTTTATTCCCACCTTCAGAGGAATCTCATTTTGAAACGTCAGATCCCATTGCTGCTCTGAATCAGTTTTATGTACTGCATTATTCGGTAGGGGAGTTCACCAGGGAGAAAAGACAGGTAATGGATGGTTTGGAAAGAAATCTAGTTAAGTCCCAATTGTATTTACAGGAATTAGAGAAA
>JBIIGE010000015.1:0-31813 GCA_044236555.1 Aquirufa sp. | reverse complement strand
TGTTCGTGGGATGGTTCAAAAAAATAGCCAAATAAAGCCAGCAGATTTACTTCATTTTATTCCATTTCTCATTCAGTTGTGTGATACGTTACCCTACTCGTTTACGTCCTTTTCACACAAAATTCTTGTTGTTGAATTAGTTAAATTTGATATTCAAGAATTGGTAAAGCAGCAAATGGGTTTCTTCTTTTCCTCCCGCTTTCATTTTTATTTGAAGCTATTTTTAAGTAGCCTATATGTCTTTTATAGTTGCAAAATCTATTTCCTTTTTGTCACTCGCCAAACGAAAAATTTCATTTTACATTATTGGATACCAGGCTTTCTATTTTTACAGATTTTTTTGATACTCTTTTTAACTTATTTCTTTTTAATTGTTCCTAATGCAAATCATTTTAAGTTAACCTACCAGGGTATTACTCCTTGGAATTATGTAGGATTAGGATCATATTTAGTTTTTTCGTTAAGTGTATTTTATTTTCCTGAGTTCCTGTATGAACCTTATGTAGTAGAGGAGCGAGAGGCAAAACTTCGAATACCTAATTATGAATTATCCCCAGAAAAATTAATTGAAATAGAGACTAAATTAGATCTTTATTTAGAGGAGTATAAACCATTTTTGAAACCCTCTTTTTCATTAGCTCAATTATCATCAGCTCTTGATATTCCTGTCCATCATTTTAACTACTATTTTAGAATGACACAAAAATCTAATTTTTTAGAACAGCGAATGCGTTGGAGAATTAGACATGCAAAAGAATTAATTGATGCGGGAAAGGAAAAGGTACTTACGCTTGAGGCTATTGGGTTAGAATCTGGTTTTCAATCAAGAACTACCTTTTTTGTGAATTTTAAAGAATTAGTGGGAGAATCTCCATCTGCTTATGCTGAGAGAAAAAGCAATATAATAAGCTAGTTCAAGCGTTTTTCGGATTACTTTGTTCGGATTTTCGAAAATGGAACATACAAGTAGTTATATATTTCATAAATTCTACTTAAAGCTCTACTATTGTTTAAGCGAATTTGATACCGCCTAACCACTAAAAATAATAATAGAACAGATGAATGCAGGGAGCGAGGGTTAATGACCCTTTGCTCCTTTTTTTATTTTATATGACCGTCTTCCATTTCAATAATTCGAGTCGTCCTAGCGGCGAATTCATTATCGTGCGTAACTATAAGAAGGGTTTGTTTATATTCTTCTGCTAGTTCTTTAAATATGTTGAAGACAATTTCTGAGTTCTTTTTATCTAAGTTTCCTGTTGGCTCATCCCCCATAATTAATAAGGGGTCATTAATGAGTGCTCGAGCGATGGCTACCCGTTGTTTTTGTCCTCCAGAAAGTTGATTAGGATCCTTGAGTGCTTCGTTTTCTATTCCTAAAATTTTTAATTTTTCGTAGGCTTTATGTTCGATTTCTTTTTCTGAAAACTTACCTAGTTTTAGCCCAGGAAGCATGACGTTTTTTAATACGGAAAATTCATTGAGTAAATAATGGAACTGAAAGACGAAGCCAATTTTTTCATTGCGAACTATGGCTAGTTCACCCTCTTTTTTATCTCGCATAGATAGGCCGTCCACGAGTAGATCGCCTTCGTAATCGGTATCCATAGTAGATAAGATGTATAGTAAGGTGGATTTACCACAGCCCGATCTACCAATTACTGAGACGAATTCACTCTGCTTCAATTGAAAGCTGACCTTGTCTAGGATTTTTACAGTCACAGGATCGTGAAAGTATTTCGTAATTTCTTTAGCCTCTAATACTACTTTATCCATCTTATTTTCCTCTAATAATGATAACAGGATCAATTCCACTAGCCTTTCGGGACGGGAAGAATCCAGCAAAATAAGTAGTCACTATCGCAAAAGTACCTCCTATGAGATAAAACTTAGGGTTGTAATTAATCGGATAAGTTTTAATGGTAGGTAGGGATTCTGTATTGAACGGAATTTGGTCGATTAATGAGGATAATCCGAAACCCATTAGTAGACCCATTAAACCTCCAAAAATACCAATGCTGAGCGCAATGGATATAAATATCTTATTAACATCCTTTCCAGAAAATCCAACCGCTTTCAAAATGGCAATAGAATCCATTTTCTCATAGATCATCATGTTCAGAATGTTGTAAATACCAAATCCAGCCACCAACAAAAGTGTAATACCTACCGCATACGAGATCAAAGTCCTTACGGAGCTCCCCGTTTCAAATTGAGAATTTGCTGTCTGTATATCAACTGCGTTTAATTCGTAAATTTTCTGGTACTCCTTCGCGACTTCTGGCGCCCAGAGAATATCTTTTAATTTGACTTGAATATCTGTAATGTAGTTACTTGGTTGTCCTAGAATTTTTTGGGTAGTTGATAAGGAACAATAACTTTGGACATTATCTAACTCTTGAATTCCAGATTGAAAAATACCCACCACACGCAGCGCGACCTGATCTCCTTTACTTGTCGTTATCTGAATCACATCCCCCACACTTGCCATCATTTTAGTGGCGACACCTTTTCCTAAAATAATACTATTGGGAATATTTTTAAGGTCGATGTAATTCCCTAGTGTTACGTAATCACTAAATTTAAATAGCCTATTTTCTTCCACTGGATCAATACCAAAAATCGCCCCGGTTAAATCTACGGCTCCCACATTATAAAATACTTGTGCGCTAATTTTAGGTGCTACCCCTAAAACGCGTTCATCATTTTCCAGTGAAGAAATGATTGTCTTACTATTGTTTATACCTAATAGCTCATTTTTAGGTTTAATTGAAGAAACAAAATTATGTCCCTTTTGATTAATGAAATCAGCAGGTTGTTTTTCTGAAATTTGGATTTCTTTGTAAATACGAACATGAGCCGTTCTATTTGTGATTAATCCATCTAGCATATCATTTAATCCTGACATAAAGCTCAGGACCGTCACAAACATGGTAATACTAATGGTCACACCAATTGCTGCGACGAGCGTTTGTTTCCACCGCGCAATTAATAAGGAGAAGGCTACCTGGTAGACGAGTTGGAAATTCATTATTTAGGCTTTACGATTTCATCTGATACTTTTAGACCGGATAAAATCTCTGCTTTTTGAAAATCTTTTAAACCCACTTTGACAATTCTTTCTTCGCCAGATGCAAGAGTAACGATAGAGTCTTGTTTCAAATAATTCCTAGGAATTAAAATGACATTCTCTTTTTTATTCAATAAAATATTGGCCTCAAACGTAATGTTTGGGAAAAGTTTAGGTGGAGCTTTTGTAAAAGTAGCTTCCACTAAAAAAGTCTTACTGCGCTCATTCATTATCTCAGATATCTTTGAAACGCGCGCTTCAAACGCTTGATTTTTATAGCTATCTAAAGTCACAATAACTTTCTGGCCATTTTGAACCCGTAAAATATCATTTTCATCTACCTGCATTTCCAAAACAAAATCTTGGTAATTGCCTATCACAGCAATAGGTGATTGCTGATTTACTATTTCACCAATTGTTTTTAAAATACTGTAAACGATACCATTTGTTTTGGATCTTAGGATAAAATCCTGTGCCTGATTTGCTGAAATTTGTAAATTTTTTTTCGCTTGGGATGAATTAAATGCTAGGCTTCGATTTAAATCACGGAAGCGCTGGATTGCGGATAAGTAATTTGATTTAGACGTTTGAAAAGCTAATTCTTTTGTTTCTAAATCCACCTTAGTACCTATTTGCTGATCCCAAAGATTTTTTTGACGGAAATAAAGAGCAGAATCCAATTTGAATTTATTCTTTGCTGATTCAATTACTAATTTAGCTTCATCTAGCTTTCCTGAATTAGCTGAAAAGTCATTGAAATTAGCTGCTAGAGACGCATTTTCTGCGGCAAAGCGTTGGGTTTCATTTGTTATAGAAACTAATGGACTTCCCACGTGAACGGAATCCCCTTCTTTCACTAAAATTTGACTGATAATTCCATTTACGGTCACATAAGCCTGGTATTGGTCAGCCGTTTTTAAAACACCCGAGGCGTAAATTGATTCTGTGATGGGACCTAATGAGGGAAGACTCGTTTCTTGTTTCTTTCCACAAGAAAAAAGCATGATTCCTACAGTAAAAAGGACTAGTTTTTTCATCTTGTAAATTACCCAAAAAACGAACACTTTATAATGACAAAAGTCAATTTATTCAAAAAAGATGTTCGGACTTCTTTATTTCGGACATGTTTTCAGGAATTGCATTAATTCGCATGCTATTTCTTTGGATTAGAAATAGGCTTGGGGTGGATAAAATACCATACTCTTTTCGCACTTTTTCGTTCGCTTTAATCGATTTCCAGTGTGGAGGAAAGGCCCAATGATTCAACTCTTCATCTATTTGAATGGCTATGACAGGTAATTTTACTTTTTCTGAATAGGGGATTAAGTCGACCAATAGTTCGGTACAATGAAAGCAAGAGGGGCTGTAAAATAGTAACAAAAGGCTTTTTGTTTTCGATTTGTGCTGATGGAGGTTGAAATTTTGCGTAAGTATATTGGGTGCTTTTTCTCCGATTTGCAATGTCCGTAATCGCTGAATAATCTCGTTTATTTTTACTTTGTTTTTTGCTGGACATTCGGGGTCTAGGCTAAATTCTTCTAACTTCTCAACCCATTGATTTTTTCCTGAAGAGATAATTTTTTTAAAGTAGAAATCGACTGCATCACCATATTTTATTGAGGATTGCGTTTTCAATTCTCTAATCTGAAGAATAACTTTCTCTATGGAAATACGTTTTGCTTGAGGCTGTCCATATACCGGTAATAAGTCAACCGGTTGTTGAGCGAAGACATAAAATGAAATGAATAATAATATGTATCTCATTCGTTATTAATCGCGAATGCAGCGGACAGAAAGTCCTGCATCCTTATCATTATTAGAAATTTGATTGTAAGTCTGAGTCGTGTAAATGACGAGACCTTTGGCTAGAGTCGCATCAGAATTAGATGAGCTCCAATAAAAAAATTGAGAACCTCGATTTATCAATCCGGAACTATTACTAACATATCCTGCAGCATGCATTTTTAATGGGCCCGCATAGGCTTGAGCTCTTAGATTAGCGCTATTTACATTAGTCCATTCTGTTAGGGTTGGGATTCTCCAGCCAGTTCCTAATTCAATGGTACAGGGGTCATTGCTTGCTACCCAATTTGAGATCTCATTCGAATAGGTAGGAGTAAAGGTAGGGATTGAGTTAGAGCCATCATTTTTGTAACCTTTTTTCTTGTTGAATTTCCAATACCAACCTGCAGCTGCTTCGGAGGCGTCTGTTTCTGATGTCGCCTGATTTGTTGATCCTAGATTTTGGGTTATCCAACATTTTTCAGATCCCGTCAGAGATGATTTTACAGTTCCATAAGTCACCGTTTTATTTAAGGGCGCAACTCCTTTTATTGTTGTGTGTGCAATTGTTAACGTGTTTCCACATACAAATGTCATTGTTTTTTTTCCAAAGCGCTCTAAGCCTTTTCCGCCACCAATTCTTCCACTAAAATCTACATAGAGGTCTGGATTTGTATTTCGAAAACCCGATTTAGTTAATTGAGCAAAACTCAAAAATGGGATAAGAATGAAAAATAGAGTTCTATACATCTTAATTAATAGAAATAATCAATTTGAATTCGATCGCCCGCGTTTAGTGCATATGCCTCATTATTTGATGGAATATAGGTGAATGAAGTTTCAGATAGGCTAAAAGCTGATTTAGAAATACGAACACCATTGATATACAGTTTTAGTAATGCAGTGCTTGATTTAGTTTGCGTCAGGATAAATGCTGTTTGACCTAAGGTGGCTGTATATTCATCCGAAACCTCCCGAACTAAGCTAAAATCTGTTCCTTGAATCGCCGATGTCATTGCCGAGGTCCCATTACCTTTTATAATACCCGTTACCGTTACAGCACCGGTGCCCCCATTCGCAACTGCTAGTGTTCCTATTATACCTGTAGTCAAGGGTAATCCTGTTAAGTTAGTGGCTATACCTGAGGCTGGTGTCCCTAATACAGGTGAGCTTAAGGTAGGAGCGGTTAAGGTTTTATTTGTCAGTGTCTCTATACCGGTTAAGCTTACTTTTAAATTGAGAGCAGTCTGTGTCGCTGTACTGATAGGCTTTAATAGATCTGTCGTATTGTCTACATTCGCTAAGCTAACCATCGCTTTTGTGATTCCAGAAACAGAGCCAGTAAAAGTAGGGGAGGCTATTGGCGCTTTTAAATTTAAATCTGTGATATCCGCTTTTAGCGCCAAATCAGTTGAGCTAGCTTTTGAATTTAGTGCAATAATACTGGCTTTCAAGTCCAATGCCGTTTGCGTGGCCGTGCTGATGACTTTTAAGGCATCGGTTGTATTATCGACGTTGCCAAGTCCTACCATTGTTTTGGTTATTCCAGCTACAGTTCCTGTAAATGTGGGGGCATCGATGGGTGCCTTTAAGGCTAAAGAGGAATTACTCGCTTTTACATCTAATGCTGTTTGCATAGCTGTGCTAATGGGTTTAAGTAAATCGCTCGTGTTGTTTACATTTCCTAGACCTACCTTAGAAGAACTGATTCCAGTGGCTATTTTAGCATCAGTTATCGCACCTGTTGCAATCGTTGGGCTTGATGCTGATCCAGTTAAATCACCTGCTAGTCGAATTTTTCCATTAATTAGTGAAGTGGCATCTAGCGTGATTGAAGCATCCACATAAGCTTTGTTTGCGGCATCTGTCGAAAGAGTAGGAAGATCTGTAAGCGTTATTTTTTTATTTGTAGGAAAAATTAAGTTTCCTTGTAAAGTACTTCCGGCTAATTGAACATAGCGGGCATCTGTCGTTCCAATGTTATTTGTTATTTCATTCCAATTCGGACTTACAAAGATAAATGTGCGACCATTATTGGATCCTGTTGGATCAGAAGATACGATAAAAATATCTCCTCCAATGGGTGTAATACCTCCAATATCAAAAGATCCTCCATTATAAACTCCCGTATAATTTCGTCCGAGTGAAATAGCGATTTCTCCATCGGCATTTGGAGATACACCATTGACTTTTTTGACAGTTCCTTTTAAATCCAAAGCCGTTTGGGTGGCTGTACTGATGGGTTTGTTGGCATCTGAGGTATTGTTTACATTCCCTAATCCTACCATTGCTGCGGTAATTCCTGTTACAATACCCGTAAATGTGGGAGAAGCTGTACCTGCTTTGGTAGCTAAACCGGCTTCTAACTCGGTTTTATTTGCTTTTAAATCCAATGCTGTTTGGGTAGCATCACTGATGGGTTTAGTCAAATCAGCTGTATTATCTAGGTTAGATAAACCTACCATTGTGGCTGTAATTCCTGATACAATGCCTGTAAACGTAGGTGAAGCAATAGGTGCTTTTAAATTAAGGCTAGTAATATCTGCCTTTAAGGCTAAATCAGTTGAACTAGCTTTTAAGGCTAAATCCGTATTTGTTGCTTTTAGATCTAAGGCGGTTTGTGTAGCCGTGTTAATGGGTTTAGCTAGATCTGACGTATTGTTTACATTAGCAAGGCCAACCATAGCTGCTGTGATGCCTGATACAGACCCTGTAAAGGTAGGAGAAGCAATAGGTGCCTTTAAGTTTAAATCCGCTATGTCTGCTTTTAAGATAAGGTCTGTCGTATTCGCTTTCAGGATTACCGAGGCTATACTTGCTTTTAAATCGAGTGCAGTCTGGGTGGCGCTGCTTATGGGTTTAGCTTCATCTGATGTGTTATCAACATTTCCTAAACCTACCTTAGAAGCACTGATTCCTAAGGCTATTTTTGCATTTGTGATAACTCCAATAGCAATTTCTGGACTCGCCGCAGTCCCCGTAAGATCACCTGATAGTCTTATTTTTCCATTGATTAAGGCAGTTGCATCAAGCGTTTTAGAGCCATCAACATATTCTTTATTTGCTGCATCAGTTGCGATGGTAGGCAAATCTATGAGACTTACTTTTTTGCCAGAAGGAAATAGTAAATCCCCTTCCATCGTGTTCCCTGCTAATTGAACATACCTCGCATCCGTCGTTCCAATATTATTTGTAATCTCATTCCAATCTGGGCTCAGGTAGATGAATGTTCGTCCATTATTAGTTCCATCTGGATCGGTAGAAACGATAAATACATCTCCATCTACTGGAGGTGCACTGGTAATAAAAACCCCACCATTAAATAATCCGGTATAATTTTTACCTAACGAAATGACCACATTGCCATTTGCATCGGGAGAAACCCCATTCACTTTTTTTACGTTTCCCTTTATGTTAAGTGCCGTTTGTGTAGCTGTGCTAATGGGTTTGGCTGAATCTGCGGTATTATTCACATTTGATAGGCCTACCATGGTAGCGCTTATTCCTGAAACAGAACCTGTAAAAACGGGGGATTCAATCGGTGCTTTTAGGTTAAGGTCTGAAACGTTTGCCTTCGTGGATAAATCAGTAGTAGACGCCTTTAAATCTAGGGCAGCCTTTACAGAGGAACTAATGGGTTTATTTAAGTCAGAGGTATTGTTTACTAGTCCCAGTCCTACTTTTGCCGGATTAATTCCAAATGCAACCTTTTGGTCTACGACACTTGAATCTTTTAGCTTTGCGCTATGTACTGCCCCATTTAAAATTTTCTCTTGCGTGATAGCATTTTCTTTAATGAGAGGTGCCGTGGCTTGTCCGCTTAAATCGCCTGAGAGTTTGATTTTGCCAGGTACTATTTCAGAGGCCAAAGGCACATCATTCAGTATGATTTGGTCGATTTGACTTTTAATCTCAAGACGCAGAGTCGTCAAATCTGTTTGATTTAAAAGCCCAGCATCATTTTGGAAAAAAGATAATTTTGTTGGAGTCCCTTTTACATTCAGGTAATCCACAGACTTGGCATACAAAGCATATGGACTGTATTGAAGCGGGGAACGACTAATTTCAGTATAAACCGTGGCCGATGGGAATTTCACCTCTACTTGGAGTATATGTAACGTGTCACTCCAGTTTATTTCGTCGAAATTTTTTGCGCCTATTTTTTGACCTTTCCCAATGACCACATTAATTAGGCCATATTCATCAGTTTGGACATTTTGAGTCTCTTCGTAATCTTTGCGCAACCCATTAAATAGGCTGAATTTTAATTCAATGACTTTATTTGCCAAAGGCTGCCCGGTATAATTATTACCTGGCATGTAGATAGGATTCGGGTCTAGAATGACTGCTTGGTAGTTTAATCCCGTTTTTTGGCCATAGGAAAAAAGACAAATTCCTAGAAATAGGATTGTGTAGATGATTTTATACATAACTAGTGAAGGGGAACATATTGAATGCCAAAGCCGAAAGAGGTGGGATTAATAGCGAATTGGCTGCCATCTTTTTGGATAGTATTCAATTGCCAAGCCTCAGAAAAGAAGGCATATAGGGCAGTCTGTGTATTTATTTTTTTTGCCAGTTTCAATTCCCCACCTAATTGCCATTGAATTCGTTCAAACTGAGCGTTTCCTTGTAAATTGAAGACTTGATTTCCCATTTTTTGAGACCCTAAAACTAATTTATTGATTTGCATTAGTCCGGCATATGAAAGGATAAATCCTTTACCTAAATTGGACTTTATGCCCATTCCGAGCTTTATACCCGCATAAGTAGTAGAGTAGGTAAAGGGGATGCTTTGCGTTTCTCCGACTGAATTAAATTGGTTTATAGATATTCCAATTTGGTAATTCAATTTTTTCAAGAATTTGCTTTTACTCTTACTCGAATCGATTAATTGATTTTGTAGGGAAATGGAATGATGTAAACCTGCGTCAGCCAGAATGGAATTTTGCGAAAGACCCATAGGGCTTTGGTAGCGAAAATGGGCTGAGTTGATACCTACCTGATAATTCCAATCTTGAGCCGAAAGCTTAGATAATGGAATTAAACAGGTAAGTAGAAAATTATAAAAAGGGGTTAGGTATTTATTGGTATTCATTATGATTGTGGCTAGGCATTTTTTAGAAAGCCTAGGCAAGCTACATAAATGGTTTTACGATTGTTATAACGAATATTTGTGTAACCTGATAAATTAGTGATATTGTTTGTTCTAGGCCTTTATTGGACTAATTGTATTGGCATTTATTTGATAAATTATCAATAAACTGATAATCTCAGTTTCAGGTTAGGTTAACAAATTAAATAAGTGTAAGAGGCTAAAAATGTTCTATTTTTTATTTGGTATATTGCTACTTAAATGTTGCAAAATGAAAATAACTTATTTAGATAACTATAGCGCTTTAAGTGAAAAAGCCGCACAATTAATTGGCCATGAGGTGCAGAAAAATCCTGAATTGCTCTTTTGTGCAGCAACAGGTGGAAGTCCTACAGGAATGTATGCAGAAATGGCTAAACAGAAATCCATTTATACTCAAATGCGGGTGATTAAGATGGATGAATGGGGAATTATCCCCCTGAGTCATCCTGATTCATGTGAATCCTATTTGCACAAACATCTTTTAGGCCCCCTAGATATTTCTACTAATCGATATACAACTTTCGATACAGCACCGGAATTAGTGGAAGCTGAATGTCAGCGAATAAGTAAATTTATCAAGGAGAACGGTCCTCTAGATATTTGCATTTTGGGCTTAGGTAAAAATGGTCACATTGCCTTTAATGAGCCAGCAGAAGTTTTAAATCCTGATTTTCACAAAGCGATTTTAGCGGAATCAACCATTGCCCATGACCCTTCTTTATCAAATGGATCGGAGCCTGCTTATGGTTTATGTGTTGGATTGGAAGGGATAATGCAATCGAAGAAGATTATCTTTTTGATTACAGGAAAGGGTAAGCAAGATGCCGTGAAGAGAATCATGGAGCGTAAAATAGGAACGGATTGTCCAGCCTCCTTCTTATGGATGCACCCTAATGTCGAATGCCTAATTGATTCTTCTGCTATTTAACTTTTAAATGGGTGCCGTTGAATCCAATTCACTTTAGGTTCTAAAAAGGGGAATATCCAGGCTAGGTTTTTGTGGACGATTGAATAAGAGTGATGCATTAACCCAAATAATTGAACGGGTTTTGCACCAATAGAACTCTTGATTTCGAGCGCAGTCCTGCCTAAAATTATTCGTTGAAAACCTTGTGCAATCCCACATCCAATGATGTCATATAACATATTTAGGTAAAGCATTTTCTCCCGCTGAATCATATTGTCAAACCCTAAAAAATAGGTTTCGAGTTCCTTTCCGTGTCTGATTAGAGAAGTAAATCCCACTAGTTGATTTTCTAGAAAATATCCCCGTAAAATAAAGTCTTTACGTAGGTTTTGCTTGAAAGTCGAAAAGTGATTTGAGGGTAAGATAAACGTGTTAAAGGGGGAGTTTTTGGCCACTTGTAAGTAAAGCGAGTAGACCGTTTCTTCGTTTTGTAAAATTTCGTCTAAACTCAATTCTTGCGCACGAATTTCACTCCCTTTTTTTCGACAACGTTTGAATTGATCTCTATATTTTTTTGCCAAATCCGCCACATAATCCTCTTCTTTTTCCCAGCTTGGGAGAATCTCAAAAATCATATTGGGCTGCGAACTAAATGGAAAATCTGAAGAAAAGATAGGTGTTTGAAAAGGTTTGGTTTGGCTCTGCGTAAAGTCCTTGAAAATGGTTAAGTGGGTCTTTTGAGGCCATTTATGGCATATCTCCTTTAATTTTTCAACGACCTGCTTCTCATCTGCAGTTGGCAAGCAAGCATAGGCATTTTGACCACTTAACATATTGTTTCCTACAATAAGCAACTTCGAAGCAAACTGCTTAAATAAGAAGTTCCTGACCTTAGTTAAAAAAAAGTGATCTCTTTCTCCAAAGCTATTCAATAACGCCAAATCAATCTCCTGAAATAAAGCCGTCGCTATTAATTCATCTCGCTCAAATATTCCCACAAAGGTGCATGTCATATTCTTAGGCGAGGACTTCTCCATAATACCTAAGTAGCTTTTTTGCAAGAAAATGCATGATTCAGAAACCTGATCCCATTTTTCTGGTAAATCACCTACGCGAGTGTAAAGTTGATGGGTATAGTGCTTGTTCAATTAATGAAATTCGATTGTAGTCTAAACACCGTTTGTGTGATAAATGTTCAGATGTTACAAATAAAGCATAAAGTAGTAATCCACAGAAAATGTTCCCTTTTCATCAATTTAGATTTTTTTTGAAAATGTTGTAAAATCCCAATTTCTGCTATTTTTAAATGGTTTAAATTTAGGCAATATGAAAGCCTTGAGGATCAAAACTTTCGATCATGATTTAAATTTAAGTCGATTTGAAATCGTTTTATTGAGAGATATTGGTTTTCAAAAATTAAATTTTTCTTCGATTAAAAATGAGGCATTTCTTGATTTAAAGCTGCATAATGGCGAAGAATTTATATTAAGATTACCTTGTGATGCGTTTCAATTTGAAATATTTGCAAGGCGGTGGGAGAGGTTTAAAGCGAATGATGATTATTACTTCGATTTGTCTGAATGGACTAAATAATACAAAATTATATTTTAGAACACGGAGTTTTTTAAATCCCTGGTTTTTAATTAGGGATTTTTTGTTCAGTTTTTGCTGATTTTGAATTCATCAATTTTGACAGATAAGTTGCTTCTATATTTAGAAATGAACACAAGTATTTTTGCTTAACTCTGGTAAGTAAATAGGGGTATTTGTTTTCAATGTACTTCAAACGATCTTGGGCTGATAATGTTCGTAAAAATTCACATTGATTTTGATACTCACATAAATTAGTCAAAAGTTCATCCATTGAAAATTTGGCAAAATTGGTACTTAATTCAACTAGATATAAATAGGATTTTTTATTAATATAATAGATTACCGAATCTTCAATTGCCTCAAAATACTCTTTAGATGGTAGGCCAAAATGAAAGCTATTTACCGTTGTTACAAAATCTCCTTCTTTGGTAAACCAAGTAGTAATTTCTTTATCTCCCTCAATTCTGTAAATTCTAACAAGTCCTTTCTCGATGTAATATAATTTATCGCAAATTTCTCCTTCTTCAATGATGAATTCCCCTTTCTTTACTTTTCTTGAATAGACTAACTTTAAAAACCAGTCAAAAAATACCGAATTACTTCCTTTGAAAAAGTAAGGACTTTGAGAGAGCCGTTCAGATAATTTCATGGTTTTGTTTCAAATTTTACGAATTGTCCTAAAATTCAAATTTTTATTTTGAATTACCAAATTCGTCTATTTTATGACTTTTTGGAATAAATTGCAAAGAGCAAAGAGCAAAGCACAAAGAATAACGATGGAGTCCGCTTTGCGGATGATTTGAAATGTTTGTCCTTCGGACTCAATCCCTCCGGACTGACGCTGCGCATCATGTGGCCTCGGCGGGAATCGAGTCGAGCGCGACCTCGGCCGTCTCTAGCTTTTAGAAGGGGCGCTCGCCTTCTCGTCCTTCGGACTCATTCCCTCCGGACTGACGCTGCGCGTCATGTGGCCCCGCCGGGAATCGAGTCGAGCGCGACCCCGGCCGTCTCTAGCGTTTAGAAGGGACGCTCGTCTGCTTCCCTCTGGGTGGCCCCGCCGGGAATCGAACCCGGATCTAGCGTTTAGGAAACGCCTATTCTATCCGTTGAACTACAGCGCCAATATTTCCTCTCTCTACTCTCTACTCTCTACTCTCTACTCTCCTATCTCTACTTTCTTATCTCTACTCTCCTTCAGGCACATACCCATCACTATGCCCCATCAGGTGATTTCCCTCCAGCCAGTTAGGGAAAATCTGCATATGTTTATCTTTTAACATGCCCATAATCGTCTCGCGAAGCTCTGCTAAATTACTGCGTTGCTCTGCGGAAATGAAGACCGTTTTAGGCGTATTTGTTTTCCAGTGTGTGTTCTTTAAAAAGGCCGTTACCCGGTCCATTTTACTCAATTGAGGTTCACCATCTATTCCGACTTCAGATCCTTCGAAGAAAATATCTTCGACAGGGAAGAGGTCGATTTTGTTGAAGACTAAAATAGTTGGTTTGTCGCCTACACCCATTTCATTTAGAATTCCTTGAACGACTTCGATTTGTTCCTCAAAATTCGGATGAGAGATATCTACCACGTGCAGTAATACATCTGCCTCTCGCACCTCATCTAAAGTTGATTTAAATGATTCGATTAAGAGGGTAGGGAGCTTGCGTATGAAACCTACTGTGTCGGTTAATAAGAAGGGAATTCCTTCCCAAACTACTTTACGGACAGTGGAGTCCACTGTAGCGAATAATTTATTTTCTGCGAAAACGTCTGTTTTCGCTAGCTTTTGCATCAAGGTTGACTTACCCACGTTCGTATAACCTACTAAGGAAACGCGGACCATGCGGTCACGGTTCTTTCGTTGAGTATAGGACTGTTTGTCTATGGCTTCGAGTTTGTCCTTTAAAAAGGCAATACGGTCATTCGCGATACGACGGTCGGTTTCTAATTCTTTCTCTCCAGGACCACGCATACCTACGCCACCGCGTTGTTTAGAAAGGTGAGACCACATACGTGTTAATCGAGGTAACATGTATTGGTACTGCGCGAGTTCCACTTGGGTGCGGGCCTGAACGGTTTGGGCTCTTTGGGCGAAAATATTTAAAATCAATAAACTGCGATCTAAGACCTTGACCTCTTTGCCATATTCTTGAATATTAAATTCGATGTTGCGGACCTGTGAAGGGCTTAAGTCGTCGTCAAAGATGAGCATATCCACATCCTTTTCGATAACATAGGCCATGATATCTTCAAATTTCCCTTTGCCTACATAGGTCTTGTTGTCTGGTTTCGGTAGGTTCTGAGTGAAACTGTGAAGCGTGACTACTCCGGAGGTCGAAGCTAAAAAAGCTAATTCCGCGAGGTATTCTGCCGTTTGTTCGGCATTTTGCTTTTGGGAAGTAACGGCTACTAGGACGGCTGTCTCTTGTTCCTCGTTTGTACTATGGACTACGTTGTTTTTCATTTTAGCTAAAAAAAGCCTTCCCGGTCAGAAAGGCTTTTGAATGGAGGTTGTTTCGTTTATAAGCTTTGAATTAACTTTAAATTCAACGTTACATAATCCTCATTTTTTCCTTCTTTAGCAAGCGCTATTGATTTCTCTGCACTAGCTTTAGCGCCTACTTTATCACCTAATTTTGCTTGAATTTTAGCTTGTAAGTGCCAAATCCAATACGCAGAGGCGTTGATTTCAACTGCTTTGGTTACCCACTCTAAGGCTTTCTTTAAATCTTTACCTGTTTCAAAATAGTAAGAGGCAGATTCAAAATAAGGTCGTGTGTCTGTTGCCATCGCTTTATCAATTGATGCGGTAATTTTAGCATCAATCTCTGTTTCAATTGGAATAGAAACAGCGACTTTCTCCCATGAAATCACCATTTCCATTTTGTTAGCGGTTACATTCGCAAAATGAATGGAGAACGATTCCACGGATTGGGTTAAAGTGGTTGTAGCTAATTTTACTTTTAATACATCTTCTTCTGGTTTGTAATTAAACACCCCGTTCGTGCCTTTGTTGAAGATAATCTCCCAAGAAAATTGAGATGGAATGGTCATCAATTGGTAGGTTCCAGCTTTTAAAGCTTGGCCTGCGATTTTTACATCCTCGTTAAAAGTAACAAGGGTAGGAGAATTTGCTCCCGTACGCCATAACTTTCCAAAAGGAACAACATCGCCAAATATCTTACGGCCTTTAATCACAGGACGGGAATATTTAACCTCCACTGATGACAAAGAAAAGTCTTGCTTGATACTTTGTCCAGGACTTGGCGCAGGCATTTTTATGCCTTGAGCGAAAGCACTTGTAGAAACTACCCAGAATAGTAAACAAAGAAGCTTTTTCATGATATTATGCATTTAACGCTTCTGCACCTCCTACGATCTCTAAGATTTCCTTCGTAATGGCTGCTTGACGTGATCGGTTATACTCTAATTTCAATGCTTTAATTAATTCTCCCGCATTGTCAGTTGCTTTGTCCATGGCTGTCATACGTGCCCCATGTTCTGATGAATTGGACTCTAAAAGGGCGCGGAAGATGGATAATTTAATGGACTTTGGAATCAATTCAGTAATAATTTCTTCTTCAGTTGGCTCAAAGATATAATCAACCGAACTCGCATTTTCGCCTGATTCAGAGGCAACTAATGGAAGTAATTGTTCTGTTTGAATAATTTGAGTCGCTACGTTTTTGGAGAAATTAAAAAGAACTTCTACCACATCGTATTGTTTCTCTAGGAACGCGTTTAAAACGGTTTCACCAATTTCGCGCACATTTGAGAAATTCAATCGAGTGAAAATATCTGCATGTGCCTCATTCACTTTGTATCCACGACGAGATAGATATTCTCCTCCTTTTTTTCCTAAGGCCAAAATCTCCACATTCCCACTTGCCTGAAGAGAAGCATATTTCTCATTCACTAGGGCCATGGTCGCTTTTCCTACGTTTGCATTAAATGCACCGCAAAGTCCACGATCAGAGGTTACGACAATAATTAGGGCATTCTTAATTTCACGCACCTCAGTGAAAGGATTTTCCGAACCAGCCTCTGATTGTGCAGAAACGGTGGCAATCATTTCAGCTAATTTCTTAGCATAGGGACGCATTTGGTGTATGGCATCCTGAGCACGACGCAACTTAGCTGCCGAAACCATTTTCATGGCTTTCGTGATTTGTTGCGTCGAGTTAACGGATACAATTCTATTTCTTACTTCTTTTAAGGAAGCCATAGTCTGTTAATTTTATGCTTTGTATTTAGCTGCTACTTCATTACCCACACGCTTCAAAGTAGCGGTTAAGGTGTCATCGTATTTACCTTGACCTAATGCTACTAACGTATCATTTTCTGTCGCGCGCAAAACTTGAATGAAATCTTGTTCGAATTCACGAACTTTTTCAACCGGTACATTATCTAAGTTACCTGTTGTTGCTAAATAAATCATCGCCACTTGCTCTTCCACACGTTGTGGTGCGAATTGTGGTTGTTTTAACATCTCTAAGTTACGGCGACCACGGTCGATCGTTAACTTCGTAGAAGCATCTAAATCAGAACCAAACTTTGCGAAAGCTTCTAACTCACGGAATTGCGCTTGATCTAATTTCAATGTACCTGCAACCTTCTTCATGGACTTGATCTGCGCGTTACCACCCACACGAGAAACGGAGATACCTACGTTAATCGCTGGACGAATACCTGCGTTGAATAAGTTTGTTTCTAAGAAGATCTGACCATCTGTGATGGAGATTACGTTCGTAGGAATGTAAGCAGAAACGTCACCCGCTTGTGTTTCAATGATTGGAAGAGCCGTTAAGCTACCGCCACCTTTCACTAAGTGTTTGATCGATTCTGGTAAGTCGTTCATGTTGCGAGCGATCTCATCCGAGTTGTTTACTTTCGCTGCACGCTCTAATAAACGAGAGTGAAGGTAGAAAACGTCCCCTGGATACGCCTCACGTCCTGGTGGACGACGTAATAATAAAGAAACTTCACGGTAAGCAACTGCTTGCTTAGACAAATCATCATAAACTACTAAGGCAGGACGACCAGTATCACGGAAGAATTCACCGATAGCTGCGCCCGTAAATGGAGCGTAGAACTGCATCGGAGCAGGATCTCCAGCTGATGCTGAAACGATTACTGTATAATCCATCGCACCAGCTTTACGAAGCGTTTGCTCGATTTGCTTTACGGTAGATGCTTTTTGACCAATGGCTACATAGATACAGAATACCGGCTCGCCTTTGTCGTAAAATTCTTTTTGATTGATAATAGTATCGATACAAACCGCTGTTTTACCTGTTTGACGGTCACCAATTACTAGCTCACGTTGACCGCGTCCTACAGGGATCATCGCATCGATTGCTTTGATACCTGATTGTAACGGTTCAGTTACGGGTTGACGGAAGATTACCCCTGGCGCTTTACGCTCTAAAGGCATCTCGTATAAATCTCCAGCAATTGGACCGTTTCCGTCGATAGGCTCACCTAAGGTGTTCACTACGCGACCTAAAATGCCATCGCCTACTTTAACAGAAGCGATAAGGTTTGTTCTTTTTACGGTATCACCCTCCTTAACCGAGCTAGAGTCCCCTAATAATACAGCACCTACGTTATCCTCTTCTAGGTTCAAGGCTAAAGCTTTTAGACCGTTCTCAAAAACGATCAACTCACCTGCTTGTACGTTAGATAGGCCGTAAATACGTGCCACACCATCACCCACTTGGAGTACGGTACCTACTTCTTCTAATTCTGCTTGAGTCTTAGCTTGGGATAATTGTTCCCTTAAAATTGCTGAAACTTCGTCTGGTCTTACTGATGCCATATAAACTGGAGGGTTTATTGATTTTTATAAATTTATTTTGAATCAAATTTCGGGTGCAAAATTAGCGACGAAATTTGAATAATCCCATGATTAATTAAAAAAAATGCCAATAATCATAAGACTTTTTTAAGAATCAAAATTTGGCCTGAATTTAGCCCTTGTTAAATGCGGTTAAAATTCTTGAAAAAGAGGCAATTTTCAGTATCTTCGAATCTTTGATTTAGAAATAATAATTCATCCTATGAAATTTAAATTTATTGCCATCTTAACTTGTTTTGTTTCCCTATCAGCATTTGCACAAACAAAGCCTAAAGCCAAAAAGACTACAGTACCTAAATTAACTATCTCAGTTACTAAGGTTCCGATTAATGAATTCGCGAATCAAGTTGACTCTGTTTCTTATGCGGTCGGGGTGTTAGTGGCTCAAAATTTCAAGTCCCAAAAAGTGATTTTAAATCCAGCCATGGTGGCAAAAGGATTTGCTGCAGCTACTCAGGGGGCCACTTTGAAAATGACAGAACAAGAATGTCAAAATGCGGTTCAGAGCTACATGATGAAGAACCAAGAGGCACAGGCTTTAGAACAATCGAAGGAGTTTTTGCCCAACAAAGAGGCTGGAGAGAAGTTTTTGGCAGAAAATAAAAAGAAAGATTCCGTCTTCGTAACCGCATCGGGGTTACAATACAAAATTATCAAATTAGGAACAGGCCCTAAGCCGGTAATAACGGATAAAGTGAAAACACATTACCACGGGACATTGATCAATGGTGAAATTTTCGATTCATCTGTAAATCGTGGTGAGCCTATCAGCTTCCCTGTGAATGGCGTCATTCAAGGATGGGTTGAGGCTTTGCAATTAATGCCTGTAGGGTCTAAATTCAAGTTGTTTGTTCCTCAAAATCTAGCGTATGGTGTACGCGGAGGTGGACAAGCCATAAAACCCTATTCAGCTTTAATTTTTGAAGTAGAGTTATTAGAAATTGAAAAATAGAACAATGAAGAAGATACTTCCAATTTTTATTCCATTATCCTTATTAGTTGTTTGGTTTATGCATGGCTCAGACCTGCAAAGTCAAGTAAGTTACCAAGAAGGGGATTTGCAACCGTCTGCTATGCAACGCAAAGTGGAAAGCAAAGTGTTTGAGATTTTGAGTAATTACCATTACCGGAAGGTTCCGGTGAATGATTCCTTGTCATCCAAGATTTTTGATTCCTATATCAAGCAATTGGATCCGAACAAAGTATTTTTCTTAGCAGAGGATATTAAGGAAATAGAAAAGTATCGTTTTTCAATCGATGAGTCACTTAATTTAGGGGATTTAACACCTGCTTTTCAAATTTACAATATCTACCAAAAAAGGATGAAAGCGCGCTACGCTTTTATTCACGCGCAATTAGATAAGCCTACAGATTTTTATGTAGAGGAAACTTACCAGCCAAATCGCGAGAAAGCGACTTGGGCAAAGTCAGTGGCAGAATTGGATGATTTTTGGCGCAAAGATTTGAAACGTCAATTGTTAGACTGGAAAATCGGGGGTAAGGCAGATACAACGTCCGTTCGTGAGTTGAAAGAGCGTTACAAGCGTACGGAGAAGTACATGGCGAAGACGAAGTCTGAGGATGTATTCCAAATTTTCATGAATGCTTACACGGAAAGTATTGACCCGCATACCACTTATATGATTCCGAAGGCTGCGGAGGAATTCAATAAGGATATGTCTCAAAGTTTTGAAGGAATAGGGGCGACACTTCGTTTAGATGGAGATTATGTGGGTATTGTTGATCTTGTACCTGGTGGCCCAGCTTACAAAAGCAAGCAAGTTAATCCGAAGGATCGCATCGTGGGTGTGGCTCAAGGAGACGATGGGAAATTTGTAGATATCATCGGTTGGTTTACAGATGACGCGGTGAAGTTAATTCGTGGCCCTAAAGGCACAGTTGTTCGTTTAAAGATTTTGCCCGCTTCAGGTGTAACAGGTTCTCCGACTACGGAGGTACGCATCGTACGCGAAAAAATCAAATTAGAGGAGCAAACGGCGAAGAAAGAGATTTTGTTCCAAAAACAAGGGGAGAAAACCTTGAAAATAGGTTTAATCACCATTCCAATGTTCTACCGTGATTTCGAAGGTGCACGCAACAATGAGGAAGGCTTTAAATCCACTTCAGCGGATGTACGCAAATTCCTTTTGGAGTTTAAGAAAGAAGGAATCGATGCCTTATTAATTGATTTACGTAATAATGGAGGTGGTTCTTTGATTGAGGCTGTAGATTTAACAGGTTTGTTCATCGGTTCAGGTCCAGTCGTGCAACGTAAAGAATCAACTGGTCAAATCACACAAGAAAATGATGAAAATCCTGAGTTAGTTTATGATGGTCCTATGGCTGTTTTAATTAACCGATTCTCTGCCTCAGCTTCAGAGATTTTTGCTGGTGCCATTCAAGATTACCAAAGAGGTATTATTGTAGGTGAACAGTCGTATGGTAAAGGTACGGTTCAGAGCGTTTTAGATCTAAGTCGTTTTGTGCGTTCAGAGAAGGAAAATCCAGGAGTATTGAAAATTACGTTGGAGAAATTCTACCGAATCACGGGTAGTTCTACACAACATAAAGGCGTTAGCCCAGATTTTGCGTTACCCTCTGCTTTCTCAGCGGAAGAGTTTGGTGAAAGTTCACAGCCAAGCGCACTACCCTGGGATATGATTCGTTCTACGACGTTTACTAAGACTGGTAAAGTAAATCCTGCAACGATCAAACAACTACAAGTGGCCTTCCAAAATAGATTGAAAACAAAACCAGAATTATTGAAATTGAAAGGTGATTTAGAACGTTGGAAGAAATTAAAGGAAACGAACTCCATTGCTCTACATTACGATAAGCGTAAGAAAGAATTGGATGACCAGAAGAAAAAGCCAGATGAGACAGCAGAGGTGATGGAAGCGATGGCTGGGGCAGAGGCAACGGATGCTGACGGTAAGAAAGTAGATTCTAAAGAAAAAGATAAGCATGCGAAGGATGCTTATTTAAAAGAGACACAGCTAATTATCGCAGATTGGTTGAAAGGGCCTACAACAACGGTGAAATCTGTAGCCAAAAAATAATGAAAGCGCTAACAGAGGTGTTGAAGGAATCGTCTGAGTTAGTTCGAGAGACTGGCCAATGGATTCTACAGCAGTCATCTCAGTTCACAAGTTCAGATATCATCTATAAAGGAACAAATGATTTAGTGTCCTTTGTAGATCAACAGGCGGAAGCTAAATTGAAGCAAGGTTTATCGGCTCTTTTTCCTGAGGCGGGATTTATTGCCGAGGAAACGTCCTCGAATTATGAGGAGGTGGGAGATGGTTATTATTGGGTGATTGACCCTTTAGATGGCACCACTAATTTCTTGCACAAGCTACCCGTTTTTGCGGTTTCAGTGGGATTGATTCTGAACAAACAGCCCATTTTAGGTCTGATTTATGAACCTAATCGCGATGAATTATTTACTGCGGTGAAAGGTCATGGGGCTCATTTGAATGGAAAGCCTATTCGGGTTTCACCGGAAAATTCGCTTTCTAAATCTTTATTAGCCACCGGTTTTCCTTATTATGATTTTTCCTACCAAGACAGGTATCTAGATTTATTAAAGGAACTAATGCGTTCTTCGCACGGTTTGAGACGCATGGGAGCTGCCGCGATCGATTTAGCTTACACAGCTTGTGGTAGATTTGAGGGTTTTTTTGAGGCTAATTTGAAGCCTTGGGATGTAGCTGCTGGTAAAATAATTATTGAAGAAGCGGGAGGGATGGTCACTAATTTTTCCGGAGGCCAAGAGGTGATTTTTACGGGGGAAATTATTGGAGCGGGCCCAATATTCTCAGAATTTTTAAGAACTTTGCAGTCCAAGTGGTTTGATTAATATGGAAAACGGGATCATCTTTCTGGTATTTGCAGCGGCACTCGTTTATTTAGTTCGCCTGGTTTACAGTCAGTTTTGGGGAAAGAATGCAGGGAACTGTGCCAAAGGCTGCGGAACTTGCGCAGCTTCTACCACTATCGATAAAATGAACAGTGAAAGAAGCTAATTCCGGTAAAACATTTGACTTTCAGATTATTAAACGGTTGTATGGCTTTATTCAGCCTTATCGTTTTCGCTTTTGGTTTCTCGTTTTTTTAATTCTCTGCATGGCGGGTATTTCTCCCGTCGTTCCTCTTTTAATTCGCTATACGTTAGATAATTATTTAGGACTCACTTTTCAGTCTGATTTGCTGCGGATGCTGGGCTGGATGTTAGGGGCTTTATTTTTGCAAACAGGTTTGCAATTTTCAACCTCCTATTTGGCCGGTTATTTAGGCCAAACAGTAATTCGCGATATTCGCGTTCAATTGTATGAAAAGATTGTTAATCTTCGATTAGCCTTTTTTGACGCGACCCCAATCGGGCGTTTAGTCACCAGGACAGTTTCGGACATTGAAACATTAAATGATGTTTTTTCAGAAGGTCTAGCCTCCATCGCGGGTGATTTGCTTCAGTTGATTTTGATTTTAGGGGTGATGTTTTATGCGGATTGGCGATTGACATTGATCATTATCGCCACGGTTCCGTTTATGGTCTTTTCGACCTATGTATTTAAAGAATATATCAAGAAGTCATTCAATGAAGTTCGCACGGCTGTCGCTAATTTGAATTCTTTTGTGCAAGAACATATTTCTGGGATGTTGATTGTCCAAATGTTCCATGCCGAAAAGCAAGAATTAGCTAAATTCAATCGCATTAATGAAGAGCATCGGGACGCTAATATCCGAGGTATTTTCGCCTATTCGGTCTTTTTTCCAGTGGCTGACGTTATTGCAGCGATAGGGACGGGGCTTGTGGTTTGGGCGGCGTCCACCTACATAGTGAAGGAGGAGATGGGAGTGGGGACTTTGACCGCATTCATCATGTTCATTAACTTATTTTATCGCCCTATTCGGATGCTAGCGGATCGTTTTAATACCCTTCAAATGGGTATAGTGTCGACTGAACGAATTTTGACGCTGTTGGATTCGACAGATTATATCCAAAACAATGGGACCGTTCAAGCGAATCACATTGCGGGAAAAATTGAATTTTCGGATGTCACTTTTGCTTACCAGGAACCAGAATGGGTGGTTAAAAACGTGAGTTTTACTGTGGAAGCAGGAAAAACTTGCGCTATTGTGGGTGCCACCGGAGCGGGTAAATCATCTATAATTGGACTTTTAGGTCGTTTATATGATTGCCAAAGTGGTGAAATCAATATTGACGGTGTTCCCTTAACTTCATATGAGATAGGCTCATTGCGCCAAAATATTGCCGTCGTCTTACAAGACGTTTTTCTATTTAGTTCTTCGATTGCCTACAATATCCACCTAGGGGACGAATCGATTACCCATCAGAAAATGGTCGAGGCAGCGAAAGCAGTGGGTGTGCATGATTTTATTCTATCCTTACCTGGCGGTTATGAATATGAAGTGAAAGAGCGGGGGGCAACTTTGAGTGTAGGGCAAAGACAGTTGATCTCTTTTGTACGGGCTTTGGTGCATAATCCAAAGATTATCGTATTAGATGAAGCGACTTCATCTGTGGACTCAGAGACGGAATTGTTAATACAGCAAGCTATTTCTACCCTGATGAAGGGGCGAACTGCGGTTGTGATTGCGCACCGACTGTCTACGATTCGGAACTCAGATCAAATTTTAGTGATGGATAAAGGAGAAATTAAAGAGCGGGGTACGCAGGATGAATTATTGGCTTTAGATGGTTTATATGCGCAACTCTATCATCTACAATTCAGAAAATAAACGTATCTTTGCGGGCTTATGAATTTGAAAAATAAAATATTTGTTGGTTTAATCACTTTAATCGGTCTAAGTGCTTGCGGAAAGTTCGAGAAGTTCAGAAAGAGCGCAAGCGTTCCTACGAAGTATAAAGCTTCTTTAGACTATTATAATAAGAAGGAGTTTGATAAAGCAGGCATTCTTTTTGATGAGATTTTACCGCTATTAACTGGGGATTCTACTCAGGAAATGGCGACTTTTTACCAAGCGAAATGTGACTTCGAATTAGGTAATTATGCCGTTGCAAATACTCATTTCAAACGTTTTTCTGAGGTTTTTTCTCGTTCTGAATTCGCAGAAGAGGCCATTTACATGGCTGCCTATTCCTTATATAAAGATTCGCCCACATTCAATCTAGATCAAACCGGTACCTTGACAGCTATTAACGAATTACAAAGTTATATCAATAACTACCCTGAATCTAAGTACCGGGAGGATTGTAGTACGATGATTAAGGATTTGCGTAAGAAATTGGAAAAGAAAGCCTACGAGAAGGCGAAATTGTATTATAAAACCTCTCCATTTAATATCGCCTCATTAAAGTCCTCTGTAATTGAGATTACTAACTTTCAACGCGAGTTCCCCGATTCAGATTACAATGAAGAGATGGCTTATTTAAAGGTAGTTTCTCAATTTGATTTGGCAAAAAGTACGGTCGAGTATAAACAAAAAGAGCGTTACGAGGAAGTGCTGAAATTCTATTTAGAATTCATAGATAAATATCCCCAAAGTGCGTTCTTAAAAACAGCTGAAAAGTGGTACACAGAAAGCCAAAGTGAAGTAACGCGCATCGCTAAGTTAGAAGCGGACTACAAGGCTTTGCAAGAAAAGGAGAAGTCAAATACCTCTAAAATTGCTACGAGCCCACAATAGTATTTCTTAAAAATTAACGTTAAATTTGCAATCTTAAATTATATAGAGATGTCTAAGACACCAACAAATCCATCCATCATTACACGTGATGTAGACAAGATCGCTGCTAAAACTGGTAACGTATACGAATCCATTACAATCGTAGGACAACGTGCGCGTCAGATTTCAAGCAAGATGAAAGAAGAATTATCAGGTAAATTATCTGAGTTTGCTTCATCAGTAGATAATTTAGAGGAAATTTTTGAGAACCGTGAGCAAATCGAAATCTCAAAATACTACGAGCGTATGCCTAAGCCATCGGCTTTAGCTATCGATGATTTTTTAGCAGATAAAGTAGATTTCAGAAACCGCGAAGAAGGTACAACTGAGAGCTAATCAAAATTGATTTTAACGATCGATCATGAAATCAATACGATTTCTGTTGATATTCCTTTTAAGTTCTTGGGCTGTTCAA
This sequence comes from Aquirufa sp., assembly GCA_044236555.1. GTDB lineage: Bacteria > Bacteroidota > Bacteroidia > Cytophagales > Spirosomataceae > Aquirufa. The sequence goes on along the minus strand of JBIIGE010000015.1, from coordinate 6,343 downwards.
GCTCAAGAACTTTTAACTTCTATCAGTATCAGTACCGAGCAATTACAGCTCGATCAGCAGCGAGGCGGTTCACAAGTCTACGCTGAATTACAAAGGACGATGCAGGAATTTTTGAATGGCCGGAGATGGTCTTCAGATAATTTTGCACCGGAAGAAAAAATCAAACTCAATATCAATTTACTTTTAACAAAGTCCTCCGCTCAAGGGGATATTGAAGCGACTGCGCGTGTGCAGGTTCTAAGGCCCGTTTTTGGCACTTCGTATGAAACGGTTTTATTAAATTTAGTAGATAAGAACTTCAACTTTAAATACCAATTAGGAACGCCAATTACCTACAACGACAATGTTTTCTCAGATAACTTGAGTTCGCTAATGGCCTTTTATGCCTACTTAGGATTAACTTATTCCTATGATTCTTTTGGTCCTCGAGGTGGGGAACCATTCGTTCAGTTGTTGAATAATTTGACAAATTTAGCTCAAAATTCAGGCTCGGGTTGGGGAGTCATGTCAGATGTCCGAAGCCGTATAGGTGTTTCCGAGAATTTAATTAATCAAAATCTACAACCGATGCGTGATGTATATTACAACTACCATCGGTTATTTTTGGATAAAATGACCGAAAATCCTGACGCAACTCGAAAAGGTATTTTAGAGATTTTGAAGACGATTCGTCAAGTTAATACGTTGCGCCCTGGTGCTGCAAGTATTCGGGTCTTTTTTGATGCCAAATCCGAAGAAATCATTTCGATTCTAGATGAAGCCCTTCCGGCAGAACGCCAACAAGCATTTACGTATTTGAGTACATTGGATCCGATTAGGACGGAGGCTTATCGCAGATTATTAAAATAGAAAAGGGCTCATAGGAGCCCTTTTCTATTTTAATAATCAGTCGCTAGTCGACAGTGGTCAGTCGACAGTAGAGTATAGATTATAGATGCTTTTTATCTCTACTCTTTGCTCTATTATCTTTACTCTTTTGAGTTAAAAAGCTCCGCTTTTTAACTCAAACACCGCCACCAACTCCGTCTTATCAGTCACCTTGTTTCTATTATCGATTCGTTGGCCAAGTATCCAAGCCACGGAACCTTTGCTTAACAGAATTTGGGTATTCTTTTTGATGGCTAATGGTACTTTCTTGTCTGTAAGAAAGTCAGAGATTAACTTTTTTTGGTTCATACCTAAAGGGCAAAACCAATCCCCCTCTTGTACTTTACGGATCTCTAGCGGGAAATCTAAGGTATCCGCATCAAGGCAGGCAACGTTTGGATCTGTGATGGCTTTCCAATCGGCGGTGCGTTCCTCGATGAAGATGTGCAACTCTTGATTGCCGATGGTGATGACCTCATCCTCTTCTAAAATGACAATCGGCTTATAATCGGCTTGGCTTTTTAAGCTGATAATCCATTGGCCACGATCGATGTTTAATGAGTGGCTGGGGGATTCAAAGGTGGCACCTACTTTATCTGCTTGTAAGATGGCTTCAATCGATGTTGAGTTAAAGTTGAATTTTAGTAAAAGTTCAGTCAGCAAAACGGTGAATTTAGCTGAAATAGTGGGACGCTTTACTGTTGTATTTCCAGCGGCATCGACTTTACAAAAATCAGAGATAAAGTCGTGTAACTCTGCCTGCATCCAAGCTTCGATTCCTTTTATTTTTTGACTGGTAGAAGCTAAGGTTTGCTCGAAATTCGCGTTTAGTTCTTGGAACTTGGGCATAATTTCGTGGCGGATAAAATTGCGTTGGTATTTCGTAGATTCATTGGATGAGTCTTCGCGCCAGGCTAGTTTGTTTGCTACGACAAAGTCGAAAATAGCGTCTTGGCTAGCAAAAGATAGCGGACGAATTAAGTTGCCAGATTTAATCGGGATACCATGGAATCCGGCAATTCCCGTTCCACGAACGAGATTGATCAGCATTGTTTCTGCGCTATCTAATTGATGGTGTCCTGTTGCGATATAATCGTAGCCCTCTTGAAGTCTGATTTCTTCAAACCATTGGTAGCGCAAAATGCGCGCGGCCATTTGGGTCGAGATTTTTTCTTGAGCGGCAAAGGCATTCGTATCAAAGCAAATGGTGTGGTATGGGACTTTAAGGGTTTTTGCGAATTTCTTGACAAAAACTTCATCTGCTAATGATTCCTCACCCCGAAGACTAAAATTGACATGGGCAATTCCAAATTTGAATTTGGCCAAAGAAAACAGTTTACTCAATACAACGGAATCAATTCCGCCACTCACCGCAATCAAAATTTTCTGATCGGGTTGGAATAAATTCTTTTTTTGGACAAAATGGATAAAATCTTCCAGCATAAAATTGGTAAATTGCATTTTCAATGGAGCTACGAAATTAGCGATTCAATTTCAAGATGCGTTACAAAGGTTGGATTTTCCTGTTTTTTCTTCTTAGTCTGTCTTTCTTAGGGCAGGGGCAGGGGCAGCTTTTGCAAGTCATTCGAGCAGATAGTTTAAATGGAATGCAACAAGAATTAATTGTGCGCAAGACCTTGATTGGACGTGTTTTACTTCAACAAGGAACGACTACACTTTCCTGTGATCAAGCCATTTTGAATTCCACGACGAATAACGTGGAAGCCTACGGCCATGTTCGCATCATTCAGTCGGATACGGTAACTATTACGGGGGATACGGCCTTGTATAATGGTAACATGCGCCAGGCATTTATAAGTGGACGAGTGAAATTAGATGATCACACTATTATTTTAAATACGCCCAAACTAGATTACGATTTAAACTCAAAAATGGCTATCTACCATTCAGGAGCTAAGATTATTGATAAAAAATCGACACTAACTAGTCGGGAGGGTTTTTATAATACAACAACCAAGAATTTTTTGTTTAAAGATAAAGTACGGGTCATAGATAAGGATGGAGGCTCGGTAAAAGCTGATTCCTTACGCTATAATACGGTTTCAAAAGAGGCATTTTTTATTGCTCCCACAGAAATTGTCACAAAAAAAGATACGGTTATTACAAGCCGTGGCTTTTATAATACGGTTTCCAAAGTCTCTAATTTCACAGGGCGTTCTACCGCGAAAACAGATGAATACATCTTAACAGCGGACACTTTGTTCTATGATTCTCCTACTCAGATCGGTGTGGCAAAAGGCAGGGTTGAGTTTTTAAGTCAAAAAGAAAAGGTCATATTAAAAGGTGATAACGGGCGTTATGCAGGTAAAACGGGCATTACCCGAGTCTATGGTCATGCTTGGATGCAGAATATCATGGAAAAAGATACGCTCTATTTGACGGCTGATACCCTTGTTTCGATTAACATTAAAAAGGATTCGATACGTAAGCTGTTTGCCTATAAAAATGTATTGATATATAAATCTGATTTGTCTGGTCGGTGTGATTCATTAGGATATAATGTACAGGATTCGATTATTCATTTTTACCAAAAGCCGATTCTTTGGACTCAAGATTCACAATCTCAGGCAGATTCTATTTCCTTGTTTATGGGGAATCAAAAGCTGAAGGAAATGCGTTTACGCGGTAAGTCATTTGTGATTTCGACTGATTCAGCTAACCATTTTAATCAAATTAAGGGAAGAAAAATTTGGGTGCATTTTAAAGATGATTCTAAATTGAACCGAGTCAATGTAGAGGGGAATGGTGAGAGTATCTATTATGTCATCGATGATAAAAAGGTAACCACCGGACTCAATCGAGTAGAGTGTAGTCGTATGAATTTGTTTTTCGAGGATAATAAGGTCAAGAAAATTGCATTTATCACGAAGCCAGAGGCGAAGTTTGTGCCTCCCAAAGAGTGGAAAGGGGACTTACAAGAATTAGATGGTTTCCGTTGGCGCATTTCTGAAAAGCCCTCCCTCCAAACAATCCTGAAGCGGGTTGAATACCAGCCCCTTGTTAAAAAACCTTAAAAAGAGAATACAGATATGAAATTGTACTAAATTCGTCTTAACGATTTGAGAATGAAAATAGTATTACGACATATCACTTTAATTTTAGTCCTAGCAACTTTGTTTGGATTTAAAAATGACCCTTATTTATTTCAAGGGGATCGCATCTTCGTTTCTCATTTATACCCTAATCCAGCTGCTGATTTTGCCTTGGTAGATTACCAGTTTTCTAGCAATAACCAAGAGGTAAAAATTGCAATCTATAATGTATTAGGTATGGTCGTAAAAGAGGTGGAATTAGATAAAGATGATCGCAGTGCAAAAATCTCTTTACGAGAATTGAATAGTGGACTTTATATGTACCAACTACTTGTAGATGGAAAGCCGGTTGCCACGAAGAAGTTGATGGTTCGCAAACAATAAAGTCATACTAAATAGATAAAAAAAGAGCTGCTCGTTTAATCAAGCAGCTCTTTTTTAGTAATTACAAACCTCTAAAATCCTCCCACTGTTCTCTTGATGAAGGCTGTTAAATCAGCCCCAGTTAATAGATTTTGAGATAGTAAAGCCAGATCTGAGATTTGTTTTGCTAGCGCTTTTTGTTCGCTCTCGTCCTTCAAATCTGCTAGTTTACTGATTAATGGGTGGTTTGCGTTGATGGTGATGTTGTAGGTATTAGGCATGGCACCAAACATCCCCATTCCTCCACCGCCTGTTTTAGACATGTCACTCATTCTGCGCATGAACTCATTTTGAGTAACAATAGCAGGTAATTCATCTGGAGACATCGCTTCCACGGCTACCACTTTTTGTTTGTCATTCAAGGTTTCTTCGAAGACTTTCTTTACGCTCTCTTTTTGAGCATCAGATAAGATTGCTTCCAAAGTAATCCCTGTATCAATTAATTTATCGACAGCATCTGCATCTACACGCTTCCATTGCGTCTTTTCTAATTTAGACTCCATCGTGTTGATGAAATGGCTGTCGATGAGGGTATCCAATTTAATTACTGAATAACCTTTGTTTTGGGCGGATTGAATAAAGGCATCTTGTTGCTCGACATCGGTGGTATATAAGTAAACCTTGTTTCCATCCTTGTCTGTTTGGGCAGCTTGCACCTCTTCACTGTATTCGTCTAACGTAAAATATTTATTGTTCGTATCTTGGACCAAGCAAAAATCTTTTGCTTTTTCTAAAAATTTCTCATCCGAGATCATTCCGTACTTAATGAATAAGCCAATGTTTGCGAATTTCTCTTCGAAAGCGGGACGATCCGTTTTGAATAATTCAGCTAATTTATCAGCTACTTTCTTCGTGATATATGAGTTGATTTTCTTTACATTCGAATCGGCCTGCAAGAACGAGCGAGATACGTTTAATGGAATATCTGGGGAGTCGATAACCCCATGCAGTAACATTAAGAATTCAGGAACGATGTCTTTGACCTCATCGGTAATGAACACTTGACGGCTGTAAAGGGAGATTTTTTCGCGTTGCAATTGCATCTCGTTCTTTACTTTTGGGAAATAAAGAATACCTGTCAAATTGAACGGATAATCTACATTTAAGTGAATCCAGAATAAGGGCTTCTCTTGGAATGGATATAATTCCTCGTAAAATTTCAAGTAATCCTCGTCTGTTAAATCGGATGGGGATTTAGTCCAAATTGGATTTGGGTTGTTGATTACTTTATCGCCAAACTCAATCTCGATCGGCAAGAATTTACCATATTTTTCCAAGATGGACTTCAATTTGAACTCCTCTAAAAACTCCTCGGAATCTTCTGCGATGTGCAAGATGATATCAGTACCACGCGTCTTCTTTTTTGCGGGTCCAATCGTGTACTCTGTAGAACCGTCACATTTCCAAGTAGCAGCCTCTGCACCCTCTTGGTAGGATTTGGAGATGATTTCTACTTCTTTCGCTACCATAAAAGCTGAGTAGAAACCTAGTCCAAAATGTCCGATAATTCCTTTTTCATCCCCTTGATCCTTATATTTCTCCACGAATTCGGTGGCACCAGAGAAGGCGATTTGGTTAATATACTTCTTGATTTCTTCCGCGGTCATACCGATACCGTTGTCAGAAATCGTGATGGTTTTTTTGTCTTTGTTAAAACTCACTTTCACCTTTAGTTCTCCTAATTCACCGTTAAATTCACCAATAGAACTTAAGCGCTTGATTTTTTGGGACGCATCTACGGCGTTTGAAACGAGCTCACGAAGGAAAATCTCGTGATCCGAATAGAGAAATTTCTTGATAATCGGGAAAATGTTCTCGGTGTGAATGGAGATGTTACCTGTTTCTTTCATATTTTTAATAATTAATAATTCTAAATTTGAACATCCTTTTACAATTTTAATTCCAAGCTGGTAAGAGGTGTCACATTGTCAGTTTCTATGAAAAAGCTACTGCTCTTTTTATTGATTTCAATCGTAATGAATGCCCAGCAAGAAACATTG
>JBIIGE010000014.1:0-32531 GCA_044236555.1 Aquirufa sp. | reverse complement strand
AAACAGGGCGATTACCAAAGGAAAAGCAGATTTAATGATTTTCATTGATGAAATAGAGGGAGATTAATGAAATATCCGAAGATTTTTTTCTATTTTAGAAAGACAATTTTACAAAATAGTTCCATTACGCCCAAATAAATTATCTTTAAACCTATATGAAAAGACGCACCTTCCTTCAAACCTCCACCCTTTTAGGCGCCAGCTTAGGAGCCACCGCCCAAGCGAAAACATCCGAACCGCTCATCATTGCTACCTGGAAAAATGAAAAAGCGACCATCGCAGGTTGGAATAAACTGATGGAAACAGGGAAAGCGCTCGATGGCGTAGAAGCTGGGGCTAGAATTCCAGAAGCAGATCCGAATGATACGTCGGTAGGTTATGGTGGATATCCAGACCGCGATGGCCATGTGACCTTAGATGCCTGCATCATGGATCACTTAGGTAATGCCGGGTCTGTTACCTTTTTAGAAGGCATTATGCACCCTATTTCTGTGGCTAGAGCCGTGATGGAAAAAACACCTCACGTGATGCTATCGGGTGCAGGGGCCTTGAAATTTGCGTTAGAACAGGGATTTAAAGTAGAAAACCTACTTACAGAAAGTTCAAAGAAGGCTTGGGAGGAATGGAAAAAAGAATCCAAATACGAACCTGTCATAAATATTGAACGCCACGACACCATCGGTCTGTTAGGCATTGGAAAAGCGGGCGAAATCGCAGGTGCTTGTACCACTAGTGGTTTAGCCTTTAAAATGCACGGACGTGTGGGCGACTCCCCTATCATTGGTGGAGCCGTTTTTTGTGATGATGAGGTAGGTGGTGCTTGCGCGACCGGATTAGGGGAATTTGTAATGAAGACTTTGGGATCTTTTTTAATTGTTGAATTAATGAGACAGGGCATGTCCCCTCAAAAAGCCTGTGAAGAGGCCGTGATGCGAATCGTGAAACGCTATAAATACAAGGAATTCCAAATCGGGTATTTGGCCCTCAATAAAAAAGGAGAATATGGCGCATACGCTATCCAAAAAGGATTCAATTATACCATCACTAAGAACGGGAAAACGCAAGTAATCGAAAGCGCATCCTATATGTAAGTTATTTATGCCAGCAGAGAAGAAAAAATATTTATTTGAGATTGCGTGGGAAACCTGTAATCAGGTGGGCGGAATTTACACGGTTATCCGGACTAAAGTTCCGTCGATGGTCGAAAAATGGGGCGATGATTATGCCTTATTAGGGCCCTATTTCCCGCAAACAGCCTCCGCAGAATTCGAACCGATTCAAGTGAGTGAGGAAACTCCCTTAGAAAGAGCCATCTTAAAATTGCGTCAAGCTGGTTTAGGTGTCCACTACGGCTATTGGTTGATTACGGGAAAGCCTAAAATCGTCCTTTTTGAACTGGAAACCCTGTTGCCTGAAGTCGATGCTATTAAAGGTCGAATTTGGGATAGCCATAAGATTTCAACCTTAGGGGTAGAGGATTTAGTGAACCAAACAATAGTTTTTGGGGAGATGATCCGCCTTCTTTTAACAGAAGTTGCGGAGGAAAATAAAAATAAAACAGCTCTCGTTGCCCACTTCCACGAATGGATGGCATCGACTGGCCTACCGGATTTAAAGAAAGACAAGGTCAAAATTGCGACTGTATTCACCACCCACGCCACGATGTTAGGCCGCTATTTAGCCGGCAATGTGCCTAATTTCTACGATGTCATTGAAAATTTTGACTGGTACAAAGAAGCAAAGCATTATGGTATCGAGGCGCAAGCTTGTTTCGAGCGAGCTGCCGCCCAAAAAGCGGACGTCCTTACCACGGTCAGCGATATTACCGCGAAGGAATGCCAGCATTTCTTAGGTCGTATTCCGGAATTGATTTTGCCAAACGGCTTAAACATTCAACGTTTTGCTGCCTTACACGAACACCAAAACTTGCACTCGAAATACAAAGAGAGTATTTCGAATTTCGTGATGGGGCATTTCTTCCAAAGCCAACCTTTTGATTTAGACCAAACCTTATACCTATTCACCTCCGGACGTTTCGAGTATTCGAATAAGGGATACGACATCACCTTGGATGCCTTGGCAATATTGAATCGCAAGATGAAAGAGGCGGGTTCGAAGAAAACGGTGGTCATGTTCTTTGTGACCAAACAACCCTACCATTCGATTGATCCAGAAGTCTTGCATTCCCGTGCGGTATTGGATGAAATTAGAGAAAACTGCCACGCAATTGAGAAGCAAGTGGGCGAGCATTTATTTAAAGCCTCTGCTTCCTCAAGTGATTTACAATTACCCGATTTGAATGCCTTCGTGGATGAGTATTGGCGGATGCGTTTGCGCAGGACCGTACAAACTTGGAAGACGAAGGCACGACCAAAAGTCGTAACGCACCTGTTAAAGCAAGAAGATGATATCATTCGGAACCTACACCGGACGAATCTTTTGAATAATCCAGAGGACAAAGTTAAAGTGGTCTATCACCCGGATTTTATCGTATCTACGAATCCGCTTTTTGGCTTAGACTATGGCCAATTCGTGCGCGGTTGCCACTTAGGTGTTTTCCCAAGCTATTACGAGCCATGGGGATATACGCCGTTAGAATGTATGGCGCGCGGGGTACCTACGGTAACGTCGGATTTATCCGGTTTTGGCGATTACATGATGCAGATTATGCGCGATTACGAACAATGGGGTGTTAGCGTGGTAAATAGAAAAACTCAGTCGTACGAAGAATCGGCGGAGCAATTAGCGAATCTTTTGTTCAAATTCGTCCAGCAATCGCAGCGTGATCGTATCACCCAGCGTAACCGCGTGGAAAGTATTGCGGACACTTTTGACTGGTCAAACTTGCGTTCTTACTACGATACGGCGCATGAGCTCGCAATTATCAAGAAGAAAAGATAAATCTATAAATGCTTCAGGGCCTCGCGTTTACTCAGCGGGGCCAGAGCATGATTCTCAACGAAATCCAATACCCACTCCGCATCCGTTCGCGCATATTGTCTGAGCACCCAACCGATCGCTTTTTGAATAAAAAATTCCTTCGAAGAGCTCAGTGCCTGTATGTTTTTCGCTAGCAAAACGGTATCCGTTTTGCTTTTGTAACCTAACGAAAAAATAAGGCAAACACGCTGCAACCAAAAGTTCCCTGAATTCAGCCAGCGCTCGATCCATTGATCTCGTTCTGCTGGAAACTGAAGAAAATAAGGGCCTAAAATCTGCGGGGCTAACACGTCCACCACATCCCACCAAGATTCCTCCCCTATCCATTGTTCCACTAAGGCTGGTAAACGTGAATCCCAAGACTTCTTTGCCTTTTGCACATAGTCCATGGCGACATATTGAAATTCTCGCTCTGGCATCGCAAATAATTCTGTGGATACCTCATACCAATCCTGGCTCGAGCCGTGGAGTTTATAGAGGTGCATAAAAACCTGCTGACGTTCTGGCTTTTTTACCCCTAAGAAGGGAAATTGCTCCCGCATATATTTGCGCATCCAATGCGCATTTTCTGCATCAGCTAAATCGCGCAACGCTTCGCTTATCGCATGTACAAAGGGTTTCATCGATTTGTAAAATAGAGTTTGCCTTGCATTCCGCCATTTTCAATTGGCCATTTGGAGGCATCAAAAGGCTTGTAGCGAATGTCCACAAAATTGATCTCATAGAAATTCTTCCAAATCACCCCTTGCTGATCCATCTTTCGGATTCGGTTCGCAGCATTCGAAACCACCTCGATCTCTACCTGATTTTGCTCTTGCAAGATTCCATCTGGAATAGCGATTTGGAAAGGTAGTGACCAAATCATCCCGATATCTTTCCCATTGATCCTAACTTTCGCCATATCGCGCAATTCGGTTAAATGCAGGACTTTCGCATTTGTAATTTGATCTCCTGTTAAAGTTAAATCAAAGCTATAACGAGCGGAGGGAGTGGCAGCTAGCATTGTATCTAGTGTAGTATAATAGGTAAAATCTGGCAATGCTATCGATTTAGTATCTATCTTAACCTGTACGTTTTTCGGCTCTATTTCGGTTCTAATTTTAGCCGTTGGGGGCTCTGTTACTGAGGGGATTTTTGCTATAGGCTGAATGATTACACTTTGGCCTGGGGCTAATGAAAGCCAGGCGTCGGATCCTTTTTTGCCATAAATTTTAGCATCTGTCAATGGATCCCAAATCTCAAAAGTACCCGGTAGCTTCTTTAAAGAAACGTTGCCCTCTGTAAATCGAGATTGTAAATTCGTTACGAAATAAGCCGGGCCGTTGCTTGTTTTCTTTCTAATAAAGGATAAACCCTTTGAAGCCATCGGCTCGACAGAAACACCTAAACGCGCCAATTGATCGGTGGGATCTGACAAGACGCGCATCAATAAGGTATTGCGAGCAGCATCCCAACGTTCTTTGGCCTCTTTCGTCTGTTTATGCGTATTCAAATGCAAAGGTAAATGTTCTAGGAAATAGACTGGATAACCCTGTTTTACCCATTTTGCAAGTCGCTCCAAAGTCTCCACAGAGATATAATGTGCCGCAGGGATTAACAAGACTTTATAATTTCCTCCCGTGCGAGTTTTAAAGGTCTTCGTAGGTGTTAATTCTAGATCATCGAGTAATTCATCCGAGATATAATCCACAGAGAAACCCTTATCCTGCAATAAACCTGCCCACTGTCCGAACGAGGTATTCTTCAACCATACTCTACTGTTCGCGTGCAATTCCAGTGTATGTAATTTACCAGATCCATTGTTTGCATGCCAAATATCCTCCATCGGAAAATACAATAATGCATCACTATCCGTCGGATTCGCCTGCAACATCGTCTGCACATTTTCGATGTATTTATTCAGAGCTGGCATTGCCTCCCAAAAATGACTTTGGGGATTAAAGTTCGTGCTCGCATAAAACAACCAACCGGGCCAAGCCACTTCTGGCGGAGAATAGGTCGCGCCGTGAAAGAATACGTGGTTCACTCCGCCCACGAAAACCTGATCTAATACCGGCTTCACTTGGGCGATCGAAACCTTAAAGTGATTACCTAGCCAAGTAGCCGTTTCCGCGGAAACTAATTTCTTTCCCGTCAAATTCGCCGCTGAACTCGCTAATTTGAGCGCCCGAATATCCGGTATTCCAAACGTGGTCGAATCGTATTCCGGGTCGACACGATACCCAGGAATATCGAAAGGTTTAGAACCAAAAAACTCGGCCTCTGGAATATCTGCTGCCGCGTAAATGTCTAATAAATTACCGGGTGAACCATGAGCCTGATTGCGCGAGGTAAAGCCCATCGAATTAATCCAATGATCAAAAGGCAACACAAAATTTTGTTGCAATAAAGTCGACATTGTTCGGTGGTAATCCGCAAAAATCTGGTTTTCGTCCTCTGATTCTGCCTTTTTTTTCGATAATACATCAAAATGTTTACGCAGATCATAGCCATTCAATCGCTGAAAAGCGGGGAATAAATCAGGTGTATAATTCGACCCATAGGCCTCATAAGAATCATTGTAGATTGCCCTTAAGGGAGAATGCGCTTTCTTCAATAGGGGAACAAACGTGTTGCTATACTTTGCAAAGGCCTTTATATCAAAGTGATCGAGAACGAGTCCTTCACCACCAGGAGCGGCACGTTTGACTTTTTGGCCTGTTAAACTCGTCGTAAATGCCCCATCTATGAATTGGTATTTTTTTGCCGCCTCTTTTTCCGAGATAGTGGGACCACCCAAAGGCCAGCCCGTCCCCATGGTCATGTCAATACCTAATCCTAAGCGCTTTGCTTCCTTGAGTGTATAGAAGAATTTAGCTTGCCAGCCAGGACTTAAATAATTTTGAAATAAGGTTTCTGAGCCCTTTGCCCCATAGATGGGAATGATGTGGAGACCGCCGAAGCCGGCTTTTTTAAAATACTCCAGATTATGGGTGATTCCCTTCTCACTCACCGCGCTCCCCGGCCACCACCAGTAAGCCCAGGGTTTAGCAGTAGAAAAAACAGCAGGATCATCGGATGACCCTGCTGTCGCTATAAATCTAGAGGTAAGTAACAGAAGGAGTAAAAAACATCTTTTCATACCCCGAATTACGTATTTTTATACAAAACGGCCTAACAAATTCTCTAAGTATTCTTGCTTGCCAGAAAGTTGAGCAGGCTCGCCTACCTCAATCGCAATTTTGTATAAATCTTCTAATTTCAATTTACCAACTGTATAATCAGCCCCTTTACCCGAGTTGAAGCTCGCATAACGCTCTGCTTTCAAGCGATCCATTTCGCCATGTTTCGCCATCTTCTCTGCGATCAACAAGGCACGTGCGATCGTATCCATACCACCGATGTGTGCATAGAATAAATCAGCCATGTCCGTTGAATTACGGCGACGTTTCGCGTCAAAGTTTATACCACCGCCTGCTAAACCACCTTGCTTTAAGATAATGGCCATCGCCTCCGCCCATTCGTAAATGTCCGTCGGGAATTGGTCGGTATCCCAGCCATTTTGGTTATCACCTTTGTTCGCATCAATCGAAGCTAACATGCCCGCATCAGAGGCCACTTGGCATTCGTGAGCAAAGGTATGCCCCGCTAAGGTTGCGTGGTTTACTTCTAAGTTTAGGCCAAATTCCGATAGTAAATCGAACTCGCGTAAGAAGCCTATTACCGTGGCCGCATCGTAATCATACTGGTGTTTAGTAGGCTCACAAGGTTTAGGTTCAATGAAGAATTTACCTTTGAAACCATTGCGGCGTGCATATTCTACACAGGTATGCAACATGCGCGCGAAATTTTCGCGCTCTAATTTCATATTCGTATTCAACAAGCTCATATAGCCCTCACGACCTCCCCAGAACACATAACCTTCTCCACCTAACGTAATCGTCGCATCGATCGCCCCTTTTAGTTGAGCGCCTGCATGAGCGACTACTTCAAAATTAGGATTCGTAGATGCGCCATTCATGTAACGTTCGTTTGAGAACAAGTTCGCTGTTCCCCACAACAATTTCACGCCACTCTCGGCTTGTTTTTTAGCAAAAATATCTGTGATAAATTTCACGCGATCGCCAAATTCCTTTGGATCATTATGTCCATCAATCGCATCCACATCATGGAAGCAATAGTAAGGCGCACCTATCTTAGTAATGAATTCAAACGCTGCATCGGCTTTATCTGCCGCACGTTGACGCGCATCACTCGCCACATCCCATGGATAGTGGTGTGTACCGGGTCCAAAAGGATCAGCTCCATCTCCGCAAAACGAATGCCAATAGGCGATAGCAAAACGAAGGTGTTCCTTCATACTTTTGCCAGCGACGATACGATTCTCGTCATAATAACGGAAAGCCAAAGGATTGTCTGATTCTGCCCCTTCAAATTTAATTTGACCTATGCCCTTGAAGTATTCTTTTTGACCGATAATAACGCTCATATGATATAATGCTTAATTGTTTTTTTGAATGCCTCAAAACTACATAATCATCCTATTATAAACAAATTAATTTTAGCACAGATTAGCACAGCTACATTTTCCCTAATTTTTACTATTTTGCGTAAAATATCCTATTCAACATGCTTAAAAAACTGCTACAACTTATCGCGTTAACTATCTTTTTGTTTCCCGCGAAAGCACAAACCTCATTTAATGCAAACAATCGATTCGAACAATTAGAATCGACTTTGCCTACACCTAATACCTACCGTACGGCGAGTGGTTCTCCAGGAAAAGATTACTGGCAACAACGGGCAGATTACGACATTAAAGTTGAACTAGATGACGTTAATCGCAAGATTATTGGATCGGAGACGATTACCTATTACAACAATTCACCTGATGATTTGCCGTATTTATGGATCCAATTAGACCAAAATCTATTTGAGAAAAATGCGCCAGGCAAAACAACAAAGACAGGCGAAATCAAGAATGGCATCAGCGCAGGGGCTTTCCAAGAACTGACAGATCCGAAAGATTATGGCTACAAAATTACAGCGGTAAAAGATGCAAAAGGAAACCCATTGCGTCACACGATCAACCAAACAATGATGCGTATTGATTTACCAACCCCATTGAAATCGGGTGCTTCGGTGAGCTTTGGCATTGATTGGAATTATTTGATCACCGCCTATTATGGCCGTTCTGGCTATGAGGTGATTGGAAAAGATAATATCGCGAATTACTTCATCGCGCACTGGTTCCCCCGTTTAGCAGTTTACAATGATGTGTATGGATGGCAGCACAAGCAATTCATGGGCCAAGGTGAATTCACTTTGAATTTTGGAAATTACAAAGTGGCGATCACTGCGCCTAATGACATCGTTGTGGGAGCGGGTGGTGAATTACTAAACCCGAATCAAGTATTAACTGCTACTCAATTGAAGCGTTGGGAGCAAGCAAAAACGGCTACTCGTCCGGTGGAAATCGTAACGCAAGACGAAGCGATTAAAGCAGAGAAGAGCGTTCCTACTGGAAAGAAAACATGGGTATATAAGGCCGACAATGTACGTGACTTCGCGTTTACGGCATCTCGTAAATTCATTTGGGATGCGATGCAGGTCGATGTAGAAGGCAAAAAAGTGTGGGCGATGTCGTACTATTCGAAGGAAGGTAATCCACTTTGGGGAAAATATTCTACGATGGTCGTAGCACATACTCTTCGTTCTTATTCTAAAAGAACCATCGCTTATCCGTATCCAGTAGCCATTTCTTGCCACGCAACGGCGGGGGGCGGAATGGAATATCCCATGATTTCCTTTAATGGGGGTCGTCCAGAAGCAGATGGAACGTATACTGAGAACGTGAAAAACGGAATGATTGGGGTCATTATCCACGAGGTGGGACATAATTTCTTCCCTATGATTGTGAACTCAGACGAGCGTCAATGGTCTTGGATGGATGAGGGTTTAAATACGTTTTGCCAATATTTAGCTGAGCAAGAGTGGGATCGCAACTTCCCAGCACGTCGCGGAGAGGCACAAAGTATTGTTCCTTACATGCGTTTAGATTCGAAGAACCAGGTGCCTATCATGGCGAACTCAGAGAATATCATGGATTTTGGTAATAATGCCTACGCAAAACCAGCTGCGGCGTTGAATATCCTTCGTGAAACCATCATGGGTCGGGAATTATTCGATTATGCATTTAAAGAATATGCACGCCGTTGGGCATTCAAGCAACCTTATCCAGCGGACTTCTTCCGTACGTTAGAGGATGCGTCGGGTGTCGATTTGGATTGGTTTTGGAGAGGTTGGTTCTATGGAACAGAGCCTGTGAATCAGTCGATTGAGACCGTAGAGTGGTTCGGGATAGATACACAAGATCCTGCGATCAAAAAGGCAGGAGATAAAGCAGTGGCTGAGTCTAAAGCAAAAACAATGTCAGCTATTCGTAATAAAACGGATATTAAGCGCACGGTAGTGGAAGAAAATCCAGATATGACGGACTTTTACAATACTTATGATCGCTTCGCTCCTACAGAAGCAGACAAGAAGAAATACCAAGACTATATGGCATCCTTGAATGAGGATGAGAAGAAATTAGTCACTGAAGGTAAAAACTTCTATGTGGTGAACTTTAAAAACAAAGGCGGTTTACCTATGCCGGTAATTGTTCGCTTGAGCTATGAGGATGGTACAGATGAGGTATTACGCTTCCCTGCGGAAGTTTGGCGCTTGAACGATGTGACAGCAAAGAAGATCATTCCTACTTCAAAGAAGGTCGTTAAGTGGACATTAGATCCATTCTATGAGATCGCGGACATCGATACGGAAGACAATTCCTTCCCTCGCGAACCGGCACAACCTACGAAGGTGCAATTGTTCAAGATGCAGGGCAGAACCTACAGCGGAGGGGCTAACCCGATGCAAGAGGCGAAGAACGCGAAAGAGAAATCTGGAGCAGTCACCGGATCTAAAAACAACTAAAATAAAAAAGCCCCTTTCACGAGGGGCTTTTTTTATTCTTGATCAATCAGATTCAATTTAGAAAGATCTAGTTCGGTCCGCTGATTTCTACTGAAATACATGGGCAAGAATCTAAACCCAAACTTAAAGTCTTTGATCGCATACGACGCGCGGGCTACGACGACACTCGAATATACCTCATCAAAACCGGATAGAAAGGCAGAAATTTCGGGCTGTAGATTCACTATTTCTTTTTGGGACAAACCATAAAAAGGGGAATCCTCATCAATCGGATGCACCACCGTCCAGTTTAATACCAAGCTGTCCACGTGACTCCGCTCTAATTTCAAATTAAAGAATTGATATCCCTTGTTTTTCGTGACTATCCTCGCACTCAACTTAACCTCCGCATTGGTTAACAGGTGATCATCTTTGAAACATACCAAACGAAACATGAAAGCGTGACCTTCGCGGTATTTTGCAAACACCATACTTTCCGAGAAACGAATAAAGGATCTAGGCCGCGAAAAACGACCATACAAAAGACCCGCGGCGATAGCGAAAGAAAGAAATCCGATTAATGATTCAACCGCCGCAATCCAGTTTGTTAATTCCCCTACCGGATTCACTCGGCCATAACCTACCGTGGTAAATGTCTGGGTGGAGAAGAAGAACAACTCCTTAATTCTCCCCCAAAACTTAACACTCTCCACCCCTTCCAACCCGGAGGGTCCTGCCAGCCAATACAGTGCCGTAAAAAAGCAATTGATTAAGAAATAAAAGAGGAAAATGATCGCCAAAAAACGCCAACGAGACATCGTCAACATACTTTGGTAACCACTCGCCCGATCTCGTACACTGATTCCGATTCGCTTGATATTAAAGCTACCGTCCTTGTTGACCATTCGGCCACCCATATCCGAGGTTCTTTCCCCAAATCCCGTATCTTGATTTACGTTTTCCATCATCTTGACTACTTATACAAACCACAATTTAAGCGATGCAATCACAAGTACCAAAGCCAAAATCCACTTTACCTTCGTATTCGACGCAATTCCAGCTCCCCACCGTGCCCCTAAAAATCCGCCCACTAAGGACGCCGCTAACCAATACCACATTTGGGACTGATCCAAAGGAATCCACGTTTTCAATCCTGCTAAACCAGAAACCGAGTTCACGAAAATAAACAAGGCTGATATAGCTGCTGCTTCTTTTAAATTAGCCCAGCGAAAAAGTAACAAAAGAGGACTCAAAATAATTCCTCCTCCGATACCAATCATACCGGATAGAACACCAATCGATGCCCCAGCTAAAACACCTATTCCCAGGTTTAGCTTACGTGGTTCCGACTCTTTCAACGTTACCACCATTCTGATAACCGCTAAAAAAAGGCAGGCTCCTAAAATCTGTTTATAGGTAGAATCAGCTAATGGAATACTTGCACCCAGATAGGCTGCCGGAATGGAACCGATTGCAAATGGCCAAAACAACGTCCATTTAAAATAACCTTGGCGGTAAAAGGCGATAAAAGACATCAGCGAAACGCCTAGATTTAATAAAAGCGCGGTTTGCTTCATGACAGGAGGCGCAACGGCAAAAAGGGCCATCACAGCCAGGTAGCCACTGGCACCGCCATGTCCTACGGAGGCATATAGAAAGGCCATGATGGCCAAAAGAAGTATTAATTCCACGTTACTTGCGTAAGGCTAATTGGAAATAAATAAACATCTTCTCCCAATCCGCTACTCGAATTCGCTCTTCCTTAATTCGCGACGCAGGCAAGGATTTAATTTTTTCAAAAAGTCGAATGTAATATTCATAAGCTAATAAGCAGCCTTTGCGTGCCACGGTAGGCAAACGATGAATGCCGCGCAATCCAGCATCAAAATCCAATTGAATGTCAGCTTCAATTTCTTTTTTCTCCGCATCTGTAAATGTCGTAAAATCGACACCTGGGAAATATACTCGACCCCGCTCGTCGTAATCGGAGCGAATGTCACGTAGGAAATTGATTTTTTGGAAAGCCGAACCTAATGCACATGCATCGTCTCTCAAAGAGGCATATTCTGCCGGATTACCCTCGCAAAAAACACGTAAACACATCAAGCCCACCACTTCCGCTGAACCATAAATGTATTGCTTGTATTCCTCTGGACTGTAATCCCTTTTAGTCAAATCTAACTCCATCGAATACAGAAACGCATCAATCAGCTCCCGTTCAATTCCGAATTTATTAACCGCCCATTGAAAGGAATGTAGAATGGGATTTAGGCTAATTTTCTCTTCAATAGCTCGGTAGGATTCTTCTCGAAAGCGTTGTAATAACGCGGCTTTATCTTGATCATGAAACGTATCCACAATCTCATCGGCTAACCGAACGAAGCCATAAACGGCATATATCGCATCATGTACTTTTTCATCTAGTGTTCGAATACCAAGTGAAAAAGACGTGGAGTAGGCCTTCGTTAATAACTTACTCGAAGCGAGTGATACCTGCAAATATAAATCCTCCATCTTTACGCGTTTAATTCTTTATCCACTTCCGTCGCCACGACTATCCCTGAAATCAAGGATGGGGGTACGCCCGGGCCAGGAACCGTTAATTGACCTGTATAATACAAATTATCTAGGTGTTTATTTTTCAAAGTTGGCTTCAAAATCGCTGTTTGCATTAGTGTATTTGCTAATCCATACGCATTGCCTTTGTAAGCATGGTAATCTGATTTGAAATCACGGTGTGCATACGAGCGTTTATACACAATGGAATCACGAATCGAAACGCCACAATGCGCCTCTAATCGATCAATTAATTGATTAAAATACGTCTCTCGTCCTTCCTCGGTATCCTCCAAATCTGGCGCAACCGGAATCAATAAAAATACATTTTCACATCCTTCAGGTGCCACAGATGGGTCTGTCACAGAGGGTGCAGAGGCATAAAATAGAGGGTCTGAAGGCCAAGCCGGATCCGTATAAATCTCGTGCGAATGGACTGTAAAATCTCGATCAAAAAATAAGTTGTGGTGCTTCAGGTTAGGCAAACGTTTCGAAATGCCTAGGTAAAACAATAAAGAGGACGGCGCCATCACGCGTTTATCCCAATAGGCCTCATCATAATTACGTAATCCATCCCCTAGCAACTCTTCCACGTGGTGGTAATCTGCACCTGCCACGAAAGCATCCGCCTCGATTAGGCCTTGTGCCGTCTTAACTCCACACACTTTGCCGTTCTTAATATCGAAGCCCTGTACTTCTGCATTGTAGGTAATCTTAACCCCTTTCTCCTCTGCCAGTGCCACCATTCCTTTCACGATGTGGTGCATGCCACCCATAGGATACCAGGTCCCTAATTTGATTTCCGCATAATTCATCAATGAATACATCGCGGGGGTATTTTGAGAAATGGCTCCTAAAAATAAAATAGGGAACTCCATTAATTTCAAAAGCGTAGGGGAAGTGAAAAATTTCCGGATATGCTTATAAAAGGAGGAGAAGACATCGATACGAATCGCGTCAACGAGTAATTTAAGGCTTAAAAATTCGGTTATTTTGCGAGACGGTTTCCAAACAAAATCCTGAATTCCTACTTTGTATTTGTAAGCAGCCTGCTCCATGAACGCATCTAATTGCGCCGCGGCACCCGGTTCGTAGGATTCGAACAAAGTTTTTAATTCGGCATAATTAGCAGGTAAATCAATGGTTTCTGTTTCGGAAAGAATCACAGAATAGGATGGATCCAAGCGAACTAAATCATAATAGTCAGACGGCTTTTTACCGAAACGACCAAAATACGTTTCAAAAATATCAGGCATCCAATACCAGGATGGCCCCATGTCGAAAGTGAAACCTGACGCTTGAAAAACACGTGCCCGGCCACCTGCGTGATCATTTTTTTCTAATATTTGCACTTCATAACCTTTGGAGGCTAATTCAGTAGCAGCAGAAAGGCCAGAAAAACCTGCACCTATGACAATTACCTTCTTCATAATATCCCCTAAATTAACAAATAAAAAATCTTTCTCGTCTTAATTTAACGGAAAAGAAAAAGCCAGATAAAATCTGGCTTTTTACTTCTTCTGTTAACCAAAAAACTAATCAAAACCTATTATTGAAAAATCTATGCATACATGTGGAGATGGTTTTTTAAATCCCGTCTCGCCATGAATATTCTATTTTTTACCGTACCTATAGGCAAGTCTAATTCATCTGCGATCTCGTGGTATTTAAACCCTTCGAAGTACATCATAAAGGGTACACGGTACATAGAATCAATTTTTGCTAAGGCAGATTGAATGTCTTCGCTTACGAAAGAATTCACCGCTTCATTTTGTTGCAGCGACTCCATCGAATTAATGTAATGTAAATTATCTGTGGTATCGATGAACGTATTACGTCTCACCATACGTTGGTACTGTGTGATGAAGGTGTTCTTCATAATCGTGAACAACCAGGCTTTCAGGTTTGTACCATCTTGGTATTTATCACGATTAGTAAAAGCCTTCACTAACGTGTCTTGAACTAAATCATTTGCATCGTCTCCATCCTTCGTCAAACGCAAAGCGAAAGGACGTAAAAACTTTGAAAAAGTGCCTATTTGGTAAGTAAACTCAAGAGCTGTCATATGATTGATCTGTTTTGTTCAACAAATTTATAAAAAGATTAAACAAAACAAATAATTTGTTTAAAAAATTTTAAAAAAGATTAAACAAAATTTTTAACGTGCACTAGAAGGCATAAATACCCATTTCATCTACGCTATTCTCTGAGTCATCTTTTAAGGCGAGAATACTTGGCAAAAAATCAGCATTTAGCGTACCTTTAAGGCAATTATCTTATGAAATACCTGGTTTTATTTCTTGTTTTTGTATCGCTGCCCTCGGTAGCCCAAACATCCTGTCATTGTACCTTGAAAGGCGTCGTGGCCTCTAATGAGAACAAAGAAAAAATTCCAGGAGCCTATATAACCCTAAAAGGAAGCCAAAAAATTAGCATTACAGATAAAAAAGGGCAGTTTCAATTTAAAGATTTATGCCCGGGCAAATACACCATCATTTGCCAGATGGCGAGTTTCGATCCCATAGAAACCACCATTAATCTAGAAGATGAACATCAAGAAGACTTTCTTTTGTCTACCCATGAGGAGCATTTACAAGAGGTCTTTGTCCAAGGTCACAAACATGAAATTACGTCGCAATTAAAATCGGAATTAACGGCTGAAGAACGCTCTCAACGGGATGGACTTTCGTTAGGCGAGATGCTGAAGGGTTTACCCGGGGTACAAAGTTTACAAACGGGTAGTACGGTTTCAAAGCCCATCATTCATGGATTGCATTCGAATAGAGTGGTTGTTTTAAATCAAGGCGTCAGACAAGAGGGCCAAAACTGGGGCAGCGAACACGCGCCTGAAATCGATCCTTTCGTATCTAAAAGAATCCAAGTGATTAAAGGGCCTGCGGGCATGCGTTATGGTGGGGATGCCATAGGAGGAATTATTCTCCTAGAACCCAATGCGCTGCCTGATACGGCTGGAATTAAAGGAAACCTAGAAAGCATTTATTTCACAAATGGAAGACAAGGGGTGATTTCAGGCATGCTAGAGGGTGGATTGCCTCGAATGAAAGGATGGGGTTGGCGTATGCAAGGCACCTTTAAAGAGGCGGGTAATATCCAAACGGCTGATTATTATTTAAGTAATACCGGAATCAAAGAAGAAAATTTTTCTGCGGCGCTCGGTTATTCCGCGAGAAAAGGAGGAGCCGAGTTCTTTTTTAGTCGTTTCCATAGTGTAATCGGTATTTATGAAGGATCTCACATCGGTAATATTTCCGACTTAGAACGTTCAATTGCCTTAAAAAGACCCTTAGCTGAATTTACTCCAACTGATTTTATACGAGGTATCAATCGCCCTAATCAAGATGTTTGGCATGATTTGGCTAAATTAAAAGGGCATTATTCCCTACCTAACAATAGCAGTTTTATTGCCACCTTAGCGACTCAATCCGATGAAAGATGGGAGCTTGATGTGTTAAGAGCGGGTAAGAATATTAATACCCTGCGCTTCAATTTAAACACCTGGAGTGGTGAGTTACTTTTCGATGAAACCAATACCGCGAAAAAATGGAAAGCAAAAGCGGGGATTACTTTCTTGGATCAAACGAATTTAACCTCGGGGAAAAGTGTTCTAAGCCCTACCCTAACCACTAGTTTACTGCCCAATTTTAGCCTACAGAACAAGGGTATTTTTCTGATAGAAAGGCGAGTGACGGAAAAATGGGAGTTTGAATCGGGCCTCCGCTATGATTGGAGGGTAATTGAAACCTACAGACCCCAAACTAATTTTTCATCTACCATTCTTCGAGAAATGCAAACCTTCCAGGGGCTATCAGGCAGCTTAGGCTTGACGCGTCATTGGAACAACAGAACGGAATCGCAACTTACCCTTTCACGCGCTTTCCGTGCTCCGGGAGGAAATGAACTTTACTCGAATGGAGTTCACCATGGGGCTGGTGCCTTTGAGGTAGGGGATCCTACATTAGCGGGGGAGACGGCCTATAACGTAAGTTTGAGTACAAATTTTAAACAGGAAAATTGGGAAATGGAGCTGGGTTTGTACACGAACCACATCCAAAATTTTATTTACCTGAAACCGGACGTGGTGAATGGAATTGCCCGTTATGCAACAACAGTTCGAGGTGTGTTCCCCATTTTTAGCTACCAACAAGTAGATGCGCGTTTTCAAGGAATTGATTTTCAGACATCCTACACCGTGAATGCGCATTGGTCCATTCAACAAAAAACGAGCCTAGTCCGCGCCTTTGATACCCGCAATAAGACCTATTTAGTAGGTATTCCAGCAGACCGGTTTGACTATACCGTCCGTTATGGATTTAACAAGAATAACGCCTATGTGAGCGGAGGTGTCACCCAAGTATCTACTCAAACTCGAGTGGCGGCAGGTACTGACTATTCTGAACCACCAGCAGGTTATTTCTTAGTTAATCTGAACGCAGGAATGAGTATGGGTAAGGTGGAAATAGGGCTTCGAGTTACTAATGCGCTAAATACGGCTTACCGAGATTACCTTAACCGTTTTCGGTATTATGCGGATGATCAAGGACGCAATATCAGCTTAAAAGTGGGCTACAAGTTTTAGCGACGAAGCCAGGATTCCGGGTTTTGACGAACCGTATTTTTCCAAACCTGGAAATTAATTTCTGCCGTCCCATCTTCATCAGATGCCACAGATCCAATTCTTTGTCCTGTTTTCACGCGCGTCCCCACACTGACTGAAACATTGGATAATTTACTATACACCGTAAAATAATCCCCGTGTTGTATCGCAACTACCATATTAATTCCGGGAATATTCACCACTGATTGTACCACGCCATCATAAACAGAATGAACTGCCGCTCCCGGGGAAGTTTGAATGTCAATACCATTATTATTAATCATGACACCCTTCAAGGTAGGATGTTTATGTACACCAAAGTGATCTGAGATAAATCCAGATGGCACTGGAAAAGGCATACGGCCACGCAAAGCAGCAAATGAACTAGCTAATTTAGCCTCATCCGCATTCATGTAATAAGTGTTGCTCTCGATCTTCTTTTCTTCTGCTGGGGCTGGGGCTGGAGCCGGTTCAACTTTAGCCTTTTTGGTTTCCGCAACTGCTGTATTCTTTTCCTCTTTAACACCCTCTTTTTTATCCGGCTGTTTGTCCGCGATAATCTTTGTGGTCTCCCCTTTCTTCAGTTCAGGCAATTTAGGCTTAGCCACCTCCACTTTCTTCACTTGTCTAGCTTGACGTAGTTTACGCTCTCGCTCAATACTTTTCTGGATTTCACGCTTTACGATACCCGCAATCAAGTTATCTAGCTTACGAACTGCTAACTTCTTGCGCTCTAATTCTGATTTCAATTTTTTCTCTTGCTGAGTTAAGACGGTTACCACCTTATCTTCCTTCGTCTTTAGCACTTCAAGCTTTTTCTTTTCCCCCTCTTTCTCTACGAGTACTTTTTCCTCTTCTTTTTTCTTGAAAACGACTTTTTGCTCTTGCGTCATTAAATCCTGACGCGTTTTGTAGATTAAATCAGCCTGTTTTTTCCGGTTCGTTGAATAATGGCGCAAATAATCAAAGCGACGCACGAATTCCCCCAGATCTTTAGATAGCAAAAGGAAACTCATTTTATTGTACACTGAAGACGACTTCTGTGCCTCATAAATCATCAATGCATATTCCTTTTTCAAGCGCTCTAATTTTGCTTTCAGCACATCCCCTTCCTCGCGCAATTTTTGTGCTTCTTCAGCTAGAATTTGTTGATTTTGTTCCAAAACAGTTATTTGCTTCTTCTGTACCCCTATCTGCTCTTTCAGCACATTTAGTTTCCCAATCGACGCCTTTTTCTTCTTAGACGTGCGAGAAATGATGGAATTAAGCTCCTTGATTTTAGATAAATTATCCTTTTTTTGCTGCTCTAATGCCGCCTTCTTATCTACTTGAGCGTACGAAGTATAGGTGAATAAAAGACCTAGAAGAAAAACGAAATATTTCAATTTATGGCTGTTTTAATAACTTGGCTGGTACTTTAAAGGGGAATTCCAAAGGCGTTTCTAATAACTCTACTTTGGAATATTTAATCGTAATCAGCGTCTGGTTGAATTGGTTGTCTTTATTTTTTACGTCCAACGTAATGGAACTAGAAAAGGGGAAAATGGCTGTATTCAAGTTCGCAAAATCCTCGTAATCTAACGTCAACTTGTTCGAAGAGGGTAAATCACTCACCGACAACTTCTTGAGCTTCCGATTAGGTCCTACCCAATTATTTACCTCTACAAGCCCCTCTTGCTGTTTCACGATAAAGTTTTCATTTTCCCGAACCACACGACGCGTATTGTTTTTCTTGTAGGGTTGATTACCGACAATCATGTTTTGAATTAAATCATAGCTCACTTTAAAGCCTAAGCTGGTGCTTAAACTATCATAGGTTAGATTCGTGTATTGGGTGTTGATTTTATCAAAAAATTGCACCCGGTCTTTGGTAAATAAAACCGCAGCTCCAGAAATCATAGAAACAGAAATATTCGCCCAAATGATACTGTCTTTTTTCATCCGAATATCTACAATATAGGTATCCGAATTGTTTTTTGTTTTCCAAACCACTTTGGACTTGGCCTTCAAATAGGTGAAATTCAAATCGTCAGTTGACGCTGTAAGCTGGTCTACCAAATCGGCCTGAGGAGCAGCCACCGCCACGGGAGTAGAATCTATCCGTATGGTATCTGCGGAAGGAATTTGAGTCGAGGATACCGTTGCCTTAGGAGCACAAGCACCTAAAAGAAGCAGGAACACAAGACTAAAAAGAATCCGCATAGGGAAGAATTTTGGTAACAAAAATAGCTCAATTTTTGGGAATTTGACGCAATCGAATCTTTTTATCTACAGAATCTCTAGATGAGTCTAATCGAAGCGCTTCCTTCCAGGCCTCCACTGCTTTATCCACTAATTTCAACCGAAAAAGGACATCTCCGTAATGTTCCCACAACGTAGCTGATACATTTTCCCGATCTTTTAAGGCCGCCTCCATGACGATACGAGCCTCTGCAAAACGATTTAATTCGTACAGAACCCAAGCCCTAGTGTCTAAGTAGGTACCATTATTCGGATGAGCTAACACTAATCGAGCCGAAAGGGAATCAGCTAAAGCTAATTTTTCCTTGCGAATCGACAAGAAATAACTGTAGTTATTGAGTACATGATCGTCATTCGGATTAACAGCTAGGGCCTTTTCGAAAGCCTCATCTGACTCCTTATTTTTTCCCAAAGCCTGGTAAGCATCCCCTAAAATCGGATAAGCCCAAGGAGCCATTCGGGGGTAATTTTCCAGTGCCTCTAAAGTATGTTCCACTACTTGGTCTTTGCGATTCAATTCCCAATCCAGCTGAATGATGCGAACCCAAAGTTCCTCTTGAACGGGTCCTAGATTTGCTGCTTTCAAATAAAAGGCATTTTTCTCCGCTAAATCTTTGGCCCCATCGCCCTTAGATAAAAATACGAATTGCTTTACCCGGATCATGTCGGGTTCATTGTCAAAGCGGTGGTCGTCATAGGCCAGGAGGTTATCGAAACACTTAAGGGCTTTTTTGTATTCCTTGTTTGCTAAAAGTAAGTCCCCGTATAAAAGACCGTAATCAAAGGAATAAGGAGATAATTGATGAGCCTTCTCCGCATTTGAGCGGGCTGAAGTGAGTTGCTTGTCGGCGAGGTAGCTTTTGGCCAAATAATAAAAAACCGCCGGCTCCTGCGTCTGCACTTTAGCGAGCTTCTCGAAAACCAGAATCGCCTCGCCAAAATCCTCCCTCATGTAGGCGCGCATTCCGTCCACCATCAAGGCTTCAGACTGCAGCTCCGTTTGTGATTTCATCTGCGCAGAAATCTGCGCAGAAACAGGCAAAAACCCACAAAGCAATAAGAATAAGCACGTGAGTTTCCGCATATTTTTAAGCTACCGTAACATTCACAAACAAGTTAGACTCCTCAAAGTTAATTTCAGTCGAAGCCGAATCCACCCATTCCAAACTCAAAGCTTGCACCTCCTGCGAAATATAAGCCTTAAATTCATTCAAGCTGGCCGTCCATTCCTCGTCCGAACGCTGAACCTGGATATTTATTTTATCGGTCACATCGAAACCCGAATCTTTCCGCAAGTTTTGGATACGATTCACGAATTCACGTGCATTTCCTTCGCGAACTAATTCCGGCGTTAACGTATTGTCTAACGCGATCGTTAATCCACCCTCACTTGCCGTCAAATAACCCGGCATATCTTCTGTCAAGATTTCAATGTCCGTTAATGCGATCTCAAAACCTTGAATCTTAGCAGATCCTGCTGATTCGATCGAAGCTAAATCGTCCGCAGACATGCCCGTAATCGCCTCCGCGACCACTTTCATATCTTTCCCAAACTTCGGCCCTAAAGCCTTGAAATTAGGCTTCACTTTCTTATTCAAAACGCCAGACGCATCGTTCAGATAATTAACTTCCTTCACGTTCACCTCTGATTTAATCAGATCTTCCACGCGACGGATTTGGTCTCTTACTGACTCTTGCAATACCGGCACTAAAACTTGTGCTAACGGCTGACGTACTTTCAAACGATGCACCTTGCGAATCGAGTGAACCAGCGAACAAATACCTTGTGCTAATTCCATCGACGTTTCTAAAGCTGGGTTTTGTAGGCTTGGATTTACTTTGGCAAAATGCGTTAAGTGAACCGATTCTTTACCTGTCAAATTCTTGTATAACCATTCCCCGTAGAACGGCGCGATAGGCGACATTAATTGCGCCACCGTCTCTAAACAGTGGTATAAAGTCTCATAAGCTGCTTGTTTATCCGCATTGATTGCCTGGTTTGCCGTTTCCGGATTCCAGAAGCGACGGCGTGACAAGCGAACATACCAGTTAGATAAGTGATCACATACGAAATCTTGGATGGCACGACCCGCCTTGGTAGGCTCGTAAGTCTCGAAAGACTCATCTACCTCCGCGATCAAATTCATTAGTTTAGAAAGTATCCAACGGTCTAATTCCGTTAAGTCCTCTTCTTTAATGCCTTTAGGAACGAATCCGTCCAGGTTCGCATACATCGCGAAGAAACTATAGGTATTGGTCAGGGTGCCAAAGAACTTGTTACGCACCTCCGTAATCCCGGCTAAATCAAATTTCAAGTTATCCCATGGCTGCGCATTGGTGATCATATACCAACGCGTCGGATCCGCTCCATAGCTCTTCAAAGTATCGAATGGATCGATGGCATTGCCTAATCGCTTAGACATTTTATTACCATTCTTATCTAGCACCAATCCCGTGGATACGACATTCTTAAATGCCACAGAATCCTCCACCATGCTTGAAATCGCATGCAACGTAAAGAACCAACCACGCGTTTGATCCACCCCTTCCGAGATGAAATCCGCCGGATAACTCTGCTTAAATATGTCTTGATTTTCGAATGGATAGTGCCACTGTGCAAACGGCATCGCACCCGAATCGAACCAAACGTCAATCAAATCCAACTCACGTGTCAACACATTTCCTGTCGCAGAAAGCAAGAACACCTCATCCACAAATGGACGGTGCAAATCTGCCTCTCCAGCCGCTAATGCCTGTAGAAAAGCTGCATTACCTTTCTTCTGTAGGTCTGTTAGTGTTCCTGATGCCTGTGCCTTCTCTATCTCCTCTTTCAACTGCGCTAAAGATCCAATGCAAATTTCCTCTGAACCATCTTCCGTCCGCCAAATAGGCAATGGCGTACCCCAATAACGAGAACGAGACAAATTCCAATCCACTAAATTCTCTAGCCAGTTCCCAAAACGACCCGTTCCAGTCGATTCCGGCTTCCACTGAATCGTTTTGTTTAAGGCAATCAATTTATCTTTTACCGCCGTCGTCTTGATGAACCAAGAATCCAATGGATAATACAATACCGGCTTGTCCGTTCTCCAACAGTGTGGATACGGGTGATCGAATTTCTGTACGTTGAAAGCTTTGTTTTCCGTCTTCAATTGAATTGCAATACGCTCATCCACAGAAAGATACTTATCACGACCTTGCTTCACACGCTCTGCTTCTTTCTCCTCCTCGGTTAAATAGGCTTCTTTTACGGGTTCCAAAGCGTAATCTGTCACCTGCGCCACAAAACGACCCTGGCGATTGACTAGAGGCACTTCTTTGCCGTTTTCGTCTGTAACTAAAAGGGCTGGAATGTTATTTTGAGCGGCTACTCTAAAGTCATCTGCTCCAAAAGTCGGTGCGGTGTGCACCATTCCCGTTCCATCTTCTGTGGTCACAAAGTCTCCTAAAATTACACGGAAAGCGGGCGCAGATGGTTGTACATATGGCATCAACTGCTCGTATTCAATTCCATCTAAATCTGAACCTTTACAAGCGGCAACGATCTGATATGGGATAGCTTGTGGCTTTTTATCTGCCGCTTCGTAAGCTGCAAAATCGCCGTTTTCAGCGGCTGCCTGGAAGTAATTTTTGACTAAGTCTTTGGCCAAAACCACATATACCTGAACATACGTATACGGATTAAAGGTCTTCACCAACACATAGGAAATATTCTTTCCTGCCGTCAAGGCCGTATTCGAAGGCAAGGTCCAAGGCGTGGTCGTCCAAGCCAATAAATAGACCGGCGCATCGCCTGAAGCCTGGAATAAAAACTCCGATTTCGCATTCTTAATTGCCTTAAATTGAGCCGTCAAGGACGTATCCTTCACATCTCGGTAGCAACCCGGTTGGTTCAATTCGTGTGACGAAAGACCCGTTCCTGCCGCTGGCGAATACGGTTGAATCGTATATCCTTTGTACAATAATCCTTGATCGTACAAGCGCTTCAACAAGTTCCAAACACTCTCAATATAATTCGCCTGGTAGGTCACATAGGGATTTTCAAGGTCCACCCAATAACCCATTTTCTCCGTCAAATTATTCCATTGATCGGTGAACTTCATCACCGTCTCACGGCATTTCTTATTATATTCTTCGACCGAAATACTCTTGCCAATATCTTCTTTCGTAATGCCTAATTCCTTTTCTACTTGCAATTCCACAGGTAAACCGTGTGTATCCCAGCCCCCTTTACGCTTCACCTGCTTTCCTTTTAGGGTTTGGTAACGGCAAAAAATATCTTTGATCGCCCGCGCCATTACGTGGTGAATACCTGGCGTACCGTTCGCAGAAGGAGGTCCTTCAAAAAAAGTAAACGTAGGCTGTCCCTCTCTTGTAGAGATGGATTTTTCAAAGATGTTATTCGCGTTCCAGAAATCTAGAATTTCATCTGCCAAAGCGGCGTAATCTAAATTTTTGTATTCCTTAAAGCTCACAGACGTGTGGGGTTAAAATGAAAAAAATGGCAAAATTGAGGCAAAAATACAAAATTATACGGAACATCTCACGTGAAGATTTGTATTCCGAATGCAATTAACTAGGTTTGAATATGAAGAAGGCCGAGATTCGAAAAATTTGCCTAGAAAAGCGCGCTCAATTGAGCGAAGCAGATCTTTTGATTCGTCAGAATGCCATCATCCCTTTGCTCCAACCCTTACTTTCGTCTAACAGAACCATTGCCAGCTTCAAAGCCATCCCACATCGCAATGAACTAAGTCTAGATTCACTCGAAGGCACTTTTTCTTATCCACGAGTCGTATCTGAAAAGGGAACAATGGAGATGGTTCGAGCCACTGAGTTCGCTAATTCAGAATGGGGTATTCCCGAGCCTGTGGGCGGAGTCGTTCTAAATCCATCCGATTTCAACATTGTGTTAATCCCTTTACTCGCTTTTGACCTCGCTGGTAACCGGGTGGGCTACGGGAAAGGCTTTTATGATCGTTACCTAGTGAATTGTAGGCCAGATTGTCTAAAAATAGGCATCAGTCTCTTCGATCCGGTTACACTCATAGAGGACGTAGAAGGTCACGACATTCGCTTAGACATCGCCATTTGCCCGGCGCAATTGTACGATTTTCGCTAGTTTTCCTTTCGATTCCCCATTTTAAGCCTTAATTTTGTAGGCTA
Source organism: Aquirufa sp. (assembly GCA_044236555.1). GTDB lineage: Bacteria > Bacteroidota > Bacteroidia > Cytophagales > Spirosomataceae > Aquirufa. Next base: position 8,077 of record JBIIGE010000014.1, on the reverse strand, counting down.
AAATCCCAGCTTTACTTTGAAAATCAGGAGCTTTATTTTCTTTTTGTTTGCATTCAGCTATTGTGCTTCAGCTCAAGAGAAAAAACTTATTCCGATTGAAGATGTGCAAGGGGTGTGGAGTAGAAAATTTATTTATGACAGGCAGGTGATTGATCATCCTTTGGCATTACAAATACCTTTGCTTGATGCCAAAGACCCAGAAATCAGCGTCGAATTCTTGAAATTCAAACGTCAACGCAAAATTTCCAACTGGTTAGCCGGTTGTTCTACCGCACTCGCTTTTTCCACTTTTATAAGCAAAGGCGGTATTTCTGACGGCTTTTATTGGTCAGCGCTAGGGGGTATTGCTATCGCAAATGTGTACATTGGAACGGTAAGTAATAGGCATTTTAACAAAGCCTTGAAACGATATAACGAATTGAGTAAAGCCCAAATGGGGATTAAAGTAAGCTCCACTGGAGCTGTAGGAGTAGGAATCACTTATCCATTATAAATTAAATAGAATGAAAGTTGCAGTAGTAGGCGCCACTGGACTAGTAGGCGGAGAAATTTTGAAAGTATTAGCGGAAAGAAATTTTCCTGTCACGGAGTTAATCCCGGTAGCATCCGAACGTTCGATCGGTAAAAAGGTAAATTTTAAAGGCCAAGACTTCACGATTGTGGGTTACGAAACTGCGATTTCGATGAAACCAAACGTGGCCATTTTCTCTGCAGGCGGAAGTAGCTCATTAGAAATGGCTCCTAAATTTGCTGAGGCTGGCATCACCGTAGTGGACAACTCGTCTGCTTGGCGCATGGACCCGACCAAGAAATTAGTCGTTCCAGAGATCAACGCTAGCACGTTAACCAAAGAAGATAAAATCATTGCAAACCCGAATTGCTCGACCATCCAAATGGTAGTCGTGTTAAATCCGTTGCACAAGAAATACAAAATCAAGCGTGTAGTCGTTTCCACTTACCAATCCGTAACAGGAACAGGTAAGGCAGCGGTCGATCAATTATTTGATGAGCGCGCTGGAAAAACGGATTATGCGAAAGTATATCCTCATAAGATCGACTTAAACGTATTACCTCACATCGATGTTTTCCTTGATAATGGCTACTCGAAAGAGGAGATGAAGATGATTTTAGAGACCAATAAAATCATGATGGACGATTCGATCAAAGTAACCGCCACAACGGTTCGTATTCCTACGATCGGCGGTCACTCGGAGGCTGTGAATATCGAGTTCGAAAACGACTTCGATTTAGCAGAGGTGCGTGCGATCTTAGAAAAAGAAGAGGGAATCATCGTGCAAGATGATCCGAAAAACTTCTTGTATCCGATGCCGATCACGGCACACGGAAAAGATGAGGTGTTCGTAGGTCGTATCCGCCGCGATGAGTCCCAAAAGAATACCTTAAATCTGTGGATCGTCGCAGACAACTTGCGTAAAGGGGCAGCTACGAATGCGGTTCAAATCGCTGAATACTTAGCAGTAAATCACTTGATCTAAGATGACTAGACTCAGCGTCAATATCAATAAAATTGCCACTTTGCGTAATTCGCGAGGTGGTAATAATCCAGACCTGATTCAGGTGGCTTTGGATTGCGAACGTTTTGGCGCACAAGGAATTACGGTTCATCCCCGCCCGGATGAGCGCCACATTCGTTACGCGGATGTATATGCATTAAAAGAGCACGTAACGACGGAGTTTAATATCGAAGGCAATCCGATGGAGGCCTCTTTCGTGGAATTAGTTTTAGCGGTGAAACCTGAGCAGGTAACCTTAGTGCCAGATGCATTAGGCCAAATCACCTCCAATCACGGCTGGGATACCATTCAACACCAAGAATTATTGAAGCGCCTGATTACCCCTTTCAAAGAGGCAGGCATTCGAACGTCCATCTTTGTGAACCCAACCTTAGAAATGGTCGAAGCGGCTGCCACTACAGGAACAGACCGAATCGAATTATATACGGAACCTTACGCAACAGATTTCTCAACGAATCCGACGCAGGCCGTTGCTTCTTACCGAAAAGCTGCCTTCAAAGCACATCAAATCGGATTAGGTATCAACGCCGGCCACGATTTAAGCTTGGAGAATTTAGCTTTCTTCGCGGCTAATGTAAATCCGCTCGACGAAGTTTCCATCGGCCACGCTCTCATTTGCGATGCGCTCTATTACGGCTTAGAGAATACCATTCAACTCTACCGCAGGCAATTGAAATAAAAAAGGGGCTTCGTTACTAGCGAAGCCCCTTTTTTATGGTTTGTATTAAATTACTCTACATCTCCCGTTAATACCACAGCACCACCGGCTACAGATAACTTGATTGATTTTACTTTACCTGCTGCACGGCTGAAAGTAATTTCAGCCTCATAACCTTGCAAAGTAGTTGCAAACGTATCTGGCGTAGATGCCGCTGTTAAAACCGCTGCTTCAGATGGATTCGAATCCGATGAAATCATCAATTTACCGTCTTTTGCGACAACAATCATTTTCTTCACATATTCATTATCTGCCATTTTAAAGGTAGCTGCATAATCAGCAATTCCACCAGAAGCAGCAGCAGACGCAACTGCAGCACCCGCTTTAACGCCTTCTAACGTTTGACCTTGTGCTTCGATTTTCAATTTTGTTACCGCTCCACCTACACGAGTAAAGCTAATGTCGCCACCCATTCCACCTAACACAAATGCATCAGGCTTGCTACCCGGAGTTAACTCTGTGTCTGGAAAACCTTCCGCTGACATGATTAATTTTCCTTCTTTGTCCGCTAATTTCAAGACTTTTACATAAGGATTATCGCTCATTGTGTATTCCCCCGCATAATCAGCGGCTTTTTGAGCAGTAGAAACAAAGGCCAAACAAGTCAGGGCCATAGCTGACACAATAGAACGTAGATTTTTCATTTTTTTGTTAAAAGTTTTGTGGTTCAAAATTAAGAATTTAAATGAGCTTCCAAATTATGTCACTCATTTTTATTCAAAAAGGAATAAAATTTTGGATGTAAAAAAGATTTATTTAATATTGCGTCACAATCAATTCGCCCATTTAGCCCCTACTGCATGAGATAAACCTCTACGTTAACCATTTGTCTTTTTTATGAGCAAAATACCCGTTAACGATGCAGCGTTAATATCCGCATACATCCAAGGTGATTCGAAAGCATTCGAAACATTACTTAATCGCAGTAAATCAAAAGTATACACGACTATTTATTTAATTGTAAAAGACCGTTACATAGCGGAGGATCTTTTACAGGAAACCTACATAAAGGCGCTAGACGTCATCAACCAAGGCAAGTACAATGAGGAAGGGAAATTCCTTCCCTGGATCGTACGCATCGCCCACAACATGGCGATCGATCACTTCCGCAAAGAGAAGCGTTATCCTAAAATTGTCTTAGAAGATGGATCCCCTCTTTGGAACAATTTTCAGTTTGCTGAAGAAAGTTTTGAGGACAAACAATTAAAAGAAGATTCCATCGTTAATATCAAGGACTTGATAAAAAAACTTCCAGATGAGCAACGCGAAGTACTGATTATGCGTCATTACGAAGATTTAAGTTTCCAAGAAATTGCCGATTTAACCCATGTAAGTATTAATACCGCATTAGGGCGCATGCGTTATGCGCTCATTAACCTGCGGAAAATGTTAGAGAAACAAAACCTTGCCTATGACAAAAAACTCTACCCCGAATGACCTGATTAAACACCTTTATGAGCCTGAAATAGGGTTCCAGCAAACATTAAATGAAGACGACAAGCAAGAACTTGCTCGTTTAAAACAGGTCCAAAATTTGCTGAATTCGGCTTATACAGAGCCCTCCGAAAGGAGCCTTGAGAAAATTCTCGAGCATGCACGTACCAGTAAAAAGCCCCTAGCACACTAGGGGCTTTTTTATTCAAAAAAACTCGCTAATTTTAAAAAAACTAATCAAACGAATGGACGCAGCTAAAGTTGACCTATTTATCATGACGCATGGGAGGAGTTTCGAGACCCATCAATTATCGTATATTCGAGAAAAACTGCTTGAGCTAGATGATTCCCAATGGATTATTATACAGCATGTACAAATTAAAGACCCCGTTCTTAGCCTGATCGTGTCTATTGTGGCTGGAGGTTTAGGAGTTGATCGATTCCTGATCGGCGATACTGGATTAGGCATAGCAAAATTACTTACCTGCGGCGGAATAGGGATTTGGGCAATCATCGATTGGTTTTTTATTATGGATGCCACCCGCGCCAGAAACTTTTCTAGCTTACAACCCTATTTAGTCTAATGACCCGTCAGCAGCTCTACAGAACTATCTTGATAGCCTGCTCTGCTGGATTTATTTATTTGTGGACAGGAATAGGCTTCCCTTGTTTTTTCAAAACAATAACTGGCATTCCCTGTCCATCCTGCGGAACGACTCGCTTTATTTTAGGGGATTTTAGCCATGGAAACCCACTCGGGGTTATCGTAGGATCCGCCATGTTATTGCCTATTGGTGTCTTTTTTGACCTATTTACAGGAGGTGATCGGGTATTTCGGATGTATCTTTGGGTGGAGAAAAAGTGTCGCCAGCCATTGATTGCGGCTTTTTTAATCGGGATGTTGGTATTAAATTGGATTTGGACGATAGCTAAAGGATTATAATGGTCAAAAAGGAGCGATTTCAGGCGTTTGTGGAACATTTTTCAACGCGATTTCCCGAAGCGGAAACCGAATTACATTATTCGAACCCCTTTGAATTATTAGTTGCGGTGGTATTATCGGCGCAATGCACTGATAAACGCATCAACCAAGTCACTCCTGCCTTATTCAAGCGTTTCCCAGATGCAAAATCATTAGCTGAATCTAGTGTAGAAGAGATTTTTTCCTACATTCGATCCGTCTCTTATCCGAATAATAAGGCAAAACATCTTTTAGGTTTAGGCCAAAAAATTACTGACCAATTCGCTGGCGAAGTGCCCGAAACGATGGAAGATTTACAAAGTTTACCAGGTGTAGGCCGTAAAACGGCAAACGTCATCGCATCGGTCATCTACAACCAGCCCGCTATGGCGGTGGATACCCATGTATTTAGGGTATCACAGCGATTGGGTTTAGTACCCAAAACGGCGAATACACCACTCAAAGTGGAAATGGCCTTGATCAAAAATTTACCAGACGAAGTGATTGCGACGGCTCATCATTGGTTGATTCTGCACGGCCGCTACATTTGTTTAGCTAGAACCCCTCAATGTGCGAAATGTGACATAACCCATTTCTGTGCTTTTTTCCAGAAAAATAACAAGGAATGAGCCTAGTCGAGATCTTAGCCATTATTGCCTCTTTAGCCGGCGTGATTCTTAGTATGGCTAAGAAAAGCGCGGCATGGATTTGCAATATCCTTGCCTCGGGACTTTATGGCTATGTTTTTGGGCAAAATGGGCTCTACTCCGATATGGAATTGCAGGGATTCTTCATTTTAATGGCGATTTATGGCTGGTGGACTTGGTCCCGCTCAGAGCAAAATTGGAAACCTGAAAGAGCATCTAACTCTCAACTTATAGGAGGGTTATCGATAGCGCTACTTTTCGGTGCCGGATCTGGATTTTTACATTTGAACTATTTCCCTTCCGTAAGTATCCCTTTTTTAGATGCCAGTTTAACTGGCTTGAGCATATATGGAACCTGGCTAGCGACACAGCGAAAAATCGAAAACTGGCTCGTCTGGATTTTGGTCGATATCGCTTACGTAGGAATGTATGCCACGAAAGAATTATGGGGGACCGCTGCCCTCTATTTGGTCTTTATTATTTTAGCTATAAAAGGCTATCTAGACTGGCTTAAACCCCTGAAAAACAGGGATTAAAAAATTTGTCACAGATTTTATCCGTTATATTACCTTATTCCAATCGAGCTAATTATATTTGTGCCCTATTACAAAAAATCATATTTTAGATTATGGCGAACGAAGAAAAACAAAGATACTCTGCTGAAGAATTGAAGGAGTTTGAACAGATTATCAAAGCGAAATTAGAAGATACTCAAGCAGAATTAAAATATTTAAGAGAAGCGTTAAGTAAGAAAAATGATACAGGAACAGACGCAACTTCCGGAAACTCGAAAGTAATGGAAGATGGAGCTGATACTGCAGAAAAAGAAAACTTAAATCAATTAGCTGTTCGCCAACAAAAATTCGCAGTTAACCTGGAAAATGCATTAATGCGCATTAAAAACGGGACTTACGGCGTTTGTATTGATTCAGGAAAGTTAATTTCCAAAGAACGTTTACGCTTAGTACCGCACACACAACACTCGATTGAAGCGAAGTTAAAGCAAAAATAAAATGGGTTTTTTCGAAAACAACCGCCTAGTTGAATTGATAACTAACTATCTCAAAACACAATTTGAGATCATCAAGTTAGATATTCAGGAAAAACTGGAAGAAATCTTTATTCGGATTTTCAAACTTTTTCTGGTGGCGACCGGTTTCGGAATTACCTTGTTTTTTCTTCTTTTGGGCGGATCTGAATGGATTAACGAGGCCTTAGACAGCCGATTTATTGGTTATTTCATCGTTGCTGTCATCATTGGCCTAGCAAGCATCGTTCTTTTCTTATCCTTAAAACCACGCGAAAATGAGTCAGAATAAAGAGAAAAGAGAAGAATTAGAAAGCCAAGCGGCTGAAATTCAAGAACAATTAACAGAGACGGTCACCGAATACAAAAAGATAGGTAACCAGATGTTAATCGCGGGAGGAATTGTTGCGGGAGGTTATTTGCTTTTTTCGATGTTTTCTGGATCAAAGAAGAAAGGTTCTTTCGTGGGCGATGCCATTAAATCGTACGCCGTAGCCCTCGCACTTTCGTATGCAAAAGACTTACTTGTCGATTACCTAGCTTCACTAGAGGAAGAAACGGAGGCCTCGGTCACTTCAGCAGAGGAAACGACTAGCAACTAAATCCTCCGGACTAATGACTTCGGACTAGCGACTACTGATTACTGTCGACTGATTACTGCCCACTGTCCACTGACTACTGCGTCAGTTCTCCATCAAATAAGCCTTAATAAACTCATTAATCTCCCCATCCAGCACCGCATCCGTATTCGATGTTTGGTAATTCGTGCGGTGATCTTTCACACGGCGATCGTCTAGAACATAAGATCTGATCTGCGAGCCCCACTCGATTTTTTTCTTACCTGCCTCTACTTCGGCACGCGCGGCGTTGCGTTTATCGATTTCGATTTGGTATAATTTGGACTTCAATAAGCGCAAGGCCACCTCTTTGTTCATTAATTGGGAACGTTCTTGCTGGCAAGCGATGATGATTCCTGACGGTTTGTGCGTCAAACGAACGGCAGTTTCCACTTTGTTAACGTTTTGGCCTCCTGCTCCACCGGAACGGAAGGTATCCCAATCGATGTCCGCTGGGTTGATCTCGATTTCAATTGTATCATCCGCTAAAGGACAGATGTAAACAGATGCAAAGGAGGTGTGTCGACGTGCGTTCGAGTCAAAAGGGGAAATACGCACCAGGCGGTGCACCCCATTCTCTGATTTTAAATTTCCATAGGCAAATTCGCCATCTACTTCGATGGTCACGGACTTGATTCCCGCTACGTCCCCTGGATTTTCATCCACTAGTCGTACTTTGAAGCCGTTCTTTTCTGCCCACATGTGGTACATACGTAAGAGCATGGATGCCCAATCTTGGGATTCAGTGCCACCCGCACCGGCATTGATTTCTAACACGGCGCTCATATTATCACCCTCGTCAGACATCATTTTGCGGAATTCCAAAGCCTCCAGGTTTGCTTCTAGCTTTTCGCCTTCTGCATCCACCTCCGCTTCGGACGCTTCGCCCATTTCATAAAATTCCCAGATGGTTTCTAAATCACCTTGCGCACTCGCGAGTTTATCGAATCCATCCGTCCAAAACTTCAGCCCTCGCATCTCACGCATCGTGCTTTCAGCCTTGTCAGGATTGTTCCAAAATTCGGGATCCAAGGTGACAGTCTCTAGTTCAGAGATTAAATATTTCTTGTGATCGTAGTCAAAGATACCTCCTTAAAGCCTCTATTCTGGCTTTCAGGTCATTGAACCTGTCTCTAGT
>JBIIGE010000013.1:0-32724 GCA_044236555.1 Aquirufa sp. | reverse complement strand
CGCAAGAAATTCGGGGCAGACGAAAATTTTAATGTTATTATCAATGCCGAAAGCGGCGACTTAGAGATGTGGCGTAGCCGCGAGATCGTAGATGATAATTCAGAGGATATTTGGGATTTCGACAAAATACCTTTGAGCGAAGCAAAGTTAATTGAGCCCGATTTCGAAATCGGTGAAGAGGTAGCTGAGCTAGTTAAATTAGAGGATTTCGGTCGTCGTGTAGTTCAAACCGCTCGTCAAACATTGATTCAAAAGATCAAGGATATTGAAAAAGAAGGTTTGTACGAGAAATACAAAGACTTAGTAGGTGAATTAGTGACTTCAGAGGTATACCAAATCTTAGGTCGCGAATTGATCTTATTAGATAGCGAGGATAATGAATTAGTGTTGCCTAAGACGGAGATGATTTCAAAGGATCGCTTCAAAAAAGGGGAGACTATCAAGGCCATCATTCACAAAGTGGAAATGGCAAATGGTACACCTCGTATCATTTTATCTCGTGTTTCTCCCGTATTCCTTGAGCGTTTATTCGAGCAAGAAATTCCTGAAATCTACGATGGTACGATTACGATTCGCAAGATCGTTCGTGAACCAGGTGAGCGTGCAAAAGTGGCGGTTGAGTCATTCGATGACCGGATCGACCCTGTGGGAGCTTGCGTAGGTATGAAAGGTTCTCGTATTCACGGTATTGTTCGTGAATTACAAAACGAAAATATTGACGTGATTAACTTCACGGATAATTTAGAATTACTAGTGGCGCGTACGTTAAGCCCAGCGAAATTAAATTCGATGGCGATTGACAAAGAGCGTCGCCGTATTTCGGTTTATTTAAATTCAGATCAAGTTTCTATGGCGATTGGTCGTGGAGGCCAAAACATCAAATTAGCAGGTAAACTAGTAGGTTACGAAATCGATGTATTCCGTGATGTACCGAAGGATGAGCTAGATGATGAGGATGTGGAATTGACAGAATTCTCTAACGAGATTGAGGCTTGGATTTTAGATGAGCTTCATAAAATCGGTTTAGATACAGCTAAACAAGTTTTGGCCTTATCTAAAGAAGAGTTAGAGCGTAGAACGGAATTAGAAGAAGGTACGATCGATGAGATTTTAGCGGTATTGCGTTCTGAGTTTGAGTAATTTATAGTAAATAAAAAGAATTTAGTTTTTTGTAATTTTTTATGGCAGAAGAAAAAACAATGCGGTTGAGCCTTGTAGCAAAGCAAATAAACGTGGGAACGTCTACGATCCTTCAGTTTCTTTCTGCGAAAGGTCACAAAATTGACAATAACCCCAACGCCAAACTGAACTTTGAGCAGTTGACTTTGTTAGCGAAGGAATATGGTGCAAACCATATTTTGGAATCCTCTGTAGAGGCTCCTAAGCCAGCGCCAGCACCTGAACCAGTAGCTGTTGTTGCGGCACCTGCACCTACGCCAGCACCCGCTCCAGAGCCAGTGGTGGAAAAGTCAGCTCCAGTAGCGGAAGCCCCTAAAGCTCCAGAAGCACCAGCTCCTGTAGCAGAGGCTCCAGCTGAAGAGAAGCAGGTGGGATTGAAGATTTTGGGAAAAATCGAATTGGATAAAAAAGGTAATCCAGTTGCTCCTAAGGCAGAAAAGGCACCTGAACCGACTCCCGCACCAGCTCCGGCACCGAAGCCTGAGCCAGTAGCTGAAAAGCCTGCACCGGCTCCTACACCTGCAGAACCAACGCCAGCGGCTGACGAGGTAGTGGAAGATTTTCAGTTAATTGAAGCACGTGGTGAAACCTTAAAAGGATTGACCGTTTTAGGTAAAATTGATTTGCCTGCAGCCGGTGATCGCGGAAATAACGCGAAACACAAGCGTAAGCGTATCATCAAGGAGGAGAAAAAGCCAGCACCATCCGTTCCTGGAACAGGTGGAGCACGTCCGGGTGATAAGAAAGATTTCAACAAGAAACCAGCGTCAGGGGCTAAACCAGCACCTAAGGGAGAATTATCAGATAAAGACATCCAAGAGCAAATCAAAGCCACGATGGCTCGCTTGCAGGGTGCGACTAACAAGCAAAGTTTCGGAGCTGATAAGCGTCGTGAGAAGCGTAAAGGTCGTGCGGAGGCAGAAGAGGCTCGAATGATGGCCGAAGATGAAGAGGCAAAAGTATTGAAGGTGACGGAATTTATTTCGGCGTCTGATTTAGCTTCTTTAATGGACGTATCAGTGAACGAGGTTATCTCGACTTGTATGAGCCTAGGTATGTTTGTGTCGATAAACCAGCGTTTGGACGCAGAAGCCATCACGGTTATCGCAGATGAATTTGCTTTCGAAGTGAGCTTCGTTTCTGCAGAAGAGGAAATTGACGTTGCAGAAGTGGAAGTGGAGGATTCTCCAGAAGATTTATTGCCTCGTGCACCTATCGTTACGATCATGGGTCACGTCGATCACGGTAAAACGTCCTTATTGGATTATATTCGTCGTGCCAAAGTTGCCGCAGGCGAAGCAGGTGGTATCACCCAGCACATCGGTGCTTACTCAGTAGAGACTAAATCAGGTAAAAAAGTTACCTTCTTAGATACGCCTGGTCACGAAGCCTTTACGGCGATGCGTGCCCGTGGTGCGAAAGTAACCGATATTGTAATTATCGTAATTGCTGCGGACGATTCTGTCATGCCTCAAACGAAGGAAGCGATCAACCACTCGATGGTGGCTGGTGTTCCGATCGTTTTTGCCTTCTCGAAGATCGATAAGGACGGTGCTAATACAGACAAAGTTCGCGAAGAATTAGCGGCCATGAACATGTTAGTAGAGGATTGGGGTGGTAAATACCAATGCCAAGAAATCTCATCTAAGTCTGGTCAAGGTATTGATGATTTATTAGAAAAAGTATTATTAGAAGCTGAGATGCTTGAATTGACCGCTAATCCGAATAAGAAAGCCGTAGGTTCAGTTATCGAAGCCGAGTTAGATAAAGGCCGTGGTTATGTAACCACCTTGCTTGTTCAAGCAGGTACATTAAATGTAGGTGACATGATGTTAGCGGGTGACAATTACGGTCGTGTGAAAGCGATGTTTGACCACCATGGTAATAAAATCAAAAAAGCAGGTCCATCTACACCGGTTCAAGTATTAGGACTTAATGGTGCACCTCAAGCGGGTGATAAGTTACTTTGTTTAGAGAACGAGCGGGAGGCGCGTGAAATTGCAAACAAACGTGAGCAGATTCTTCGCGAACAAACCTTGCGTACCCGTAAGCACATTACCCTAGAGGAGATCGGTCGCCGTAAGGCTATAGGAACCTTCCGTGAATTAAACGTGATCGTTAAAGGTGACGTGGATGGTTCAGTGGAAGCCCTTTCGGATTCCTTGATGAAGTTATCAACGGAGGAAGTTCAGGTGCGTATCATTCACAAAGGGGTAGGGCAAGTGTCTGAATCCGATGTGGCTTTAGCGTCTACTTCAGATGCCGTGATTATTGCATTCCAGGTTCGTCCATCTCAAAACGCTCGTCGTTTAGCAGATACAGAACAAATCGAAATCCGTAATTATTCGATCATCTACCAGGCAATCGATGAAATTAAAGCGGCGATGGAAGGGCTATTAGCTCCTTCATTCGAAGAGGTTATTACCTCAAACATCGAAATCCGTGACGTGTTTAAGATTACCAAAATCGGTACAGTGGCTGGTTGCTACGTATTAGACGGTACGGTTAAGCGTTCACATAAGATTCGGGTTATTCGTGATTTCGTCGTGGTACACGATGGAGAAATATCTGCTCTGAAGCGTTTCAAAGATGATGTAGCGGAAGTGAAATTTGGCTACGAGTGCGGTCTATCTGTTAAAAACTTCAATGATTTAGAAGTAGGCGATATGCTAGAGTGCTATGAAATGAAAGAAGTGAAAAGAACACTGAAATAAGCTTTCAAATCAGAAAATGGCCTACGGCATATTTTCTGTGATTTGAAATTTCATTTCAGTGTCTAACTGAAAATAATTTTAAAAGGGAGCTATAGCTCCCTTTTTTTGTGTAGACATTAGTAAACATTTCTGAATGCATCCCTGCAGGGGATGCATTCTTTATTCTCTCTACTCTCTACTCTATACTCTATACTCTATACTCTCTGCTCTCCTCTCTCCAATCTAAACTTCTTCCCTCCGGACTCATTCCCTCCGGACTGACTGACTACCGCCACTGACCACTGACTACTGTTGCAAAAAAGGGAGCTTAAGCTCCCTTTTTTGCAACTAAAACTTCGGACATGCAAAGCTCTGCCGGTAACGTTGGTAGGATTTTCTTTGGCCAAAATCCCAATTTAAAGTATAAGAAAAACTCAATTCATGGGCCCCTCCAGAGCCCACTCCTAAGCCTGAAACCGTAAAATCATAGGAATAGCCAAAAGAGAACCTGTTGTTCTGAATTCCGACTAAACCGATGAGCGATTCTCGCCGAGAGGAAGATTCAGCCGAATTTTTACTTATAGGTAGACCTCTATACCATAAGCCAATAACGAGGGGGTCTAATTGCAGCGATGTTCCCCAATCCAATTGACTAAATGCGCCTTGGTTTTTTAAGTAGAGTGCCGGTCGTAGGCTTTTGCCTTCTGATAGAGGAATACTAATTCCGCCCATTAAGGCATATTTAGGGGCAATTAATTGATCGCTTGAACGGATGAGGGACTGATTAGGCCGGTTTATATGATGGACAGATGCGCCTATCCAATAATTACTGTGGTTTAACAGTAGACCTGCGGCTAAATCTCCGTAGTGTATAGCATTTACATATTGACTCGCCAGAGGATCGGTTGTGCTGGCTAAACTACCGTTTACGATAAAGCGATTTAACTGATCTCCATAGGTGAGTTTTGAGTAATCTAGGCTGCGAAAAACAAGGGATCCCTGCATTCCCATGGACAAAAGTGTTTTTTCGTTTAAATTCGCATGGTAGGCATACTGCAGCGTTAGGTTGTTCGTTTGTAGACTTGAAAATTGTTTATCAGTCGCTACGAGTATTCCGATGCCGCTGTTGATTTTCCCTAAACTTACCTCTAATCCTGTAGCGGAATATTGGTAATTAGCCGATTGGTTCGGCCACTGATTTCGGTGGGTAAAGTAGACTTTATTTTGATCCTGAAGACCTGCGAAAGCAGGGGAAAGGAGTAGGGGATTTGCAAAGTTTTGAGATAGTTGCGGGTCTTGTGCTGAGAGCTGATGGGCACTCAGGAACAGTAATAAACCGATTAAAAGGTTGATTTGCTTCCACATAGCTCAGCAATTTACATTTAATAGACCCTAGAACCAATTTATTGTCTTATTTTGTAGTGTCAAATAAAACCGATGTTGCGTACACTGATTTTACTTTTTTGGTCGATTACTGCATTAGCTCAAGTTCCTAGAACGATTGAGGTACGTAATAATTGTATCACTCAATGTAACAATTGTACTGATGCTCCTGCGGGAACGGTGTTTGAAATCAAGGATGTTTATCCTGCCACAGCGACTTATTTATGGGATTTTGGAGAGGCAGGAGCCACTTCAACTGCCAGAACTGGGGTATATCAGTATTGTAATCCTGGAGTTAAAAAAGTCTCATTACAAGTAGTATCGGGGGGAGTGACAACGGTATATGGGCCTCAGGATGTGAAAATTGGTGCTTTGCCTGAGTTTATTTTAGGGAATGATCAGAATGACACCACGTTAATGATTTGTAAAGGGGATCCGGTCGTGTTGAATGCTTTTGCTAAGGTTTCAAAGCCCGCATTTCCGATAGGTGTTTCTTGGTTTCCTAAAGGCCAAACCTCCGATACCATTCAGGTTACCGAGGCTGGATGTTATTCCGTTATGGTAACTGATATAGGGTCTGGGTGTTCAGTAGAGGCGAAGATGGAGGTTAAGATTTGCGGTGAGCAGCCAAAGGCAGGGGGAGAGGATGGTTGGAATTTTGGGACAAATGCGTCGCTTATATTCTCCGGTGGTTCTTCCACGCCTACTGCGAGAAGAGGTCCCTTGCAAACGCCAGCGGGCGTGGCAAAAATGACGGATGAGAATAATGATTTGATCTTTTACACGAATGGCTCTCGGGTTTATTCGAAGGATAATTCCTTAGTGGCCCAGGGCTTGAACGGGGATACCTCGCTTATTCAGGGAGTGGCTATCTTGCCTAAAACCACTTGTAAAGGCTGTCAATCGGAGTATTATATTTTTACGATGAGCAAAAATGCAGCAGGAGAGAATCAACTATATTATAGCATTTATGATCGAAAATTAAATGGGGGCAGAGGTGGAGTTTCGGTGATGAATCAGTTTTTGAGCCCGGCACCTTCTGCAGATCGCTTTGCTGTTTCAATAGGTGGTGGGGATTATTTTTGGTTACAAACACAGGATATTAACTCGAATGTTCTTCGCACATTTAAGGTATCTAAAGCAGGAATTTCTGCTCCCACAGTTTCCAATGCCTCCTCTTCCGCCACAAACATAACTGCCTCGTCTCATTTTTCTCGGGATGGGAAGGTACTGGCTATTGCCTACGTGAGTCCACCCTCGAATCAGATTGACATTTACGATTTTGATGTGGCAACAGGGAAGTCCACTTTTCGGTATAGAATTCCATTAGCAGGCAGTCCGTATGGAGTTGAATTTTCTGCTGATGCTCGCATAGTCTATGCCTCGGTGCAAGGGAGTAGTACGTCGCAAATTTGGCAATATTCCATCGCATCGAATGATTCCACCCAAATGCAGAATTCAAAAAGTCTCTTGTGGTCTGGGCCGGGTAAGATAGGGGCCCTGCAGGGTGATCCTTCGAGCGGTTCGATCATTTATGTGGCTTTTCAGGGAAGTTCGAGTTTAGGTAAAATCGTGAATCCAGACATTTCTCTCAAAGACTCAACGCGTACTGTGAGGGCCTCATTCGTTCGAAATGGCTTGAATTTAGCGGCTGGAACCACGAGTGGATTGGGGCTTCCTTTATCCATTGTTTTGACCCCTAAACCATCTTCGACACCTAGTATTCAACAAAGTTGTGATGGAACTACTTACCGATTTAAAGTAAGCCAAGATTTATGTGATCCCATTAAAAATGATCGCTTAGATTGGAAAATATACCAGAGTACCTTAGATCCTAATCGCAATGAAGCCGGGTTGTTAGTACCTGCAAATCCGTCAAGTACCTTGCTCTATTCGTATACCGGCACGGAAATGAGCTATGAATTTAAGCAAGCCGGGGACTATGTAGTAACCGTTGCGATTAGTAATTCATGTTTAACTAATTACTTACTGGATGCATCGGCCTACCGGATAGAATTATTGGAACCTTTTGTAATGCCGTCTTCCTATACCTTTATCTGTAAACAAGAGGGTCAGATCGGACCTAGTGCTGTGCCTCCAGTGGCTGCATTTACTTATACTTGGAGTACGGGGCAATCGAGTCGATTTATTCAAGTTCCTAATCCATCTGGTAAATATACGCTCGAAATAAAGGAGGATGCCACCGGCTGTTCTGTTAAAAAAGAAACGCAAGTTAATTTTACGACGAATACTTTGACGGTTAAAAAATCGGATGGCATTATTTGTAATGACAAACCCATGCAGCCTTATTTAGTAAGACTTAATCCATCCCCAGCGGATCTTCAGGTTTCTTGGCAGGCAAATCCGGGTATTTTATCAGGTGGTAATTCGAAGGATTTACAAATTAATCGCAGTGGACTTTATCAGTTTACGTTGCGGGATTCGGACGGTTGCGAATTGAAAGATAGTGTGAAGATTGAGGATAAATGTGATGCTATATTAGTAACACCGACAGTATTTACCCCGAATGGGGATGGTCAGAATGATGTGTTTGAACCAACCTACAATTGGAATGAGCTGAATTCAACGTATCCTAAATCCAGGACCCAGTTAATTTCATTAGAGGTGTACAATCGTTGGGGAGAGCTACTTTATGCTACAAAAGGTCCTGAATTTAGATGGGATGGAACCTATAATGGGGCCAAAGTTCCTCAAGAGACCTATGCCTACATCATTCGCTACCAAGCGATTGATTATCCCGAAAAAGGAATACAAGAAAAACGCGGAGCTATTGTAGTTGTGTATTAATACGCGCGCACTTCGATACCTTTCATGAAGTTAACGAACGCTTTATTCACCACTTGATTGCCACCCGGTGTAGGGAAATTACCTGTGAAATACCAGTCACCTAAGTGATCTGGACAAGCTATATTTAAGTTCGCTACTGTTTGGTATACAATCGAAAGTTCAGCCTTTAAGCCTTTTGGACGAACAATTTCTGCGATTTTATTTGAGATTTCTTCATCTGAGAAAGGGGCATAAATGGCCTTGACAAAGTTCTCTTGTTCGGCTGTGCCATTTTCTAGCGCATTAAGGCAACGTAAATTCACCTCGTCTAAAATGTTCTTTAGGCCGCGTTCTTGCAATAAAGCTAAGGCCGCACGGAAGGCAACAAATTCCTTCATTTTCGACATATCGATTCCGTAGCAATCGGGGTAACGAATTTGAGGCGCTGAAGAAACGATGACGATTTTCTTAGGGGATAATTTATCCAGTAACTTGAGGATACTTTTCTCAAGCGTCGTTCCACGAACAATGGAATCATCGATGATGACCACTGAATCCACTTCTTTGTTGATCACTTCGTAGGTCGTATCGTATACGTGTGCGACCATGTCGTCACGCTGATCGTCTGAGGTGATAAACGTACGTACTTTTACGTCCTTGGAGATTAGTTTTTCGACGCGCGGACGGAAGGTTAATAGCTCTTCTAATTCTTCTTCGAATAGAATGCCGTCCATGATGGCTTTTTTTCTTTCTTTGGCCAAATGGTCTTCCAATCCATCTATCATGCCTAGAAAAGCTGTTTCTGCCGTGTTCGGAATATAAGAGAAGACGGTGTTTTTTAGGTCATGATGTACCTCTGCTAAAATTTGAGGGATCAATAACTGACCTAATTTCTTGCGCTCGTGGTAGATATCTGGATCTGATCCGCGAGAGAAATAGATGCGCTCGAAAGAGCATGATTTCTGCTCTAAACGGTCGATGAACGGAACTTCTTTCACATTTCCTTCAATGTCAATGATCAAGGCATGGCCAGGAGTAATCTCCTTTATTTGATCATAAGCGCAATTAAAGGACGTTTTGATGGCCTGTTTTTCGGAGGCTACCACCGCGACTTCTTCATCTACATAATAATAAGCTGGGCGAATGCCCGCAGGGTCACGAGCGACAAAAGAGGCGCCGTAACCAGTCATTCCGACCATCGCATATCCACCATCAAAATCCTTGCATGAACGTTCTAAAACACGTTTCAAGTCAATTTCTTGAGCGATAATATCAGATAATTCGGGGTTTTCGAATTGGTCTTTGTATTTGCCAAATTGGCGTTGATTTTCTTCGTCTAAAAAGTGTCCGATTTTTTCCATCACGGTAACCGTGTCCACTTTTTCTTTCGGGTGCTGACCTAATGAGACTAATTTATCGAATAAATCGTCCACATTCGTCATATTGAAATTCCCCGCCATCACTAGATTACGACTTCTCCAGTTGTTTTGACGCAACATAGGATGGCAGTTTTCGATTTCGTTTTGGCCGTGCGTTCCATAGCGCAAGTGGCCTAAAAGTACTTCGCCGGTGAAAGCCACATTTTCTTGCCACCAAGCTGCGTCGTGAACGGCATCAATGCCTGTTTCTTTGGTGACTTGCTTAGCGAGTTTATGTGCTTTGCTAAATTTCTTGTTGATTTTTCCAAAAATATCTGCCACTGCTTGTGGCTCTACCGAACGGTATCTGGAAATGTAACGGTGCCCTGGTTTTACGTTGATTTTGATGTTTGCCACCCCGGCGCCATCTTGTCCTCTGTTGACTTGCTTCTCCATCATTAGATAAAGTTTGCTCAGTCCGTAAGTAGGTGTTTTGTATTTGTCTAAGTAGTGCTGAAAAGGCTTTCGTAGGCGGATTAGGGCAATTCCGCATTCGTGCTTAATAGAATCAGACATGGAAACGTGGGGCTATTTTAAAAATCAAAGTCAAAATTAGCCAAAATAAATGACCAACAAGCTGATTTATTTAATTTTTTATCGACTATTTCCAAAGGTTTGTCAAGACCGTTGGAAACAAGATAGATGCGATCAAAATCGAAGTTAAAAATCCATAGGAGTAGATTTCTAGTGAAGTTAGATCAGCCCAAAGTGGCGTATTTTCACTCGTTTTTTTGAAATAAAGCTGGAAAGGAATTTTTAAATAATAAAACAATGAAATCGCCGTCACTAAAATAGCCGTAATCAGTAAAACCAGCAGGCCTACGGAGGTGCTAATCTCATAATTTGACCAGAGCAAACTGAAGTAGGTCATTTTAGCAATAAAGGTTCCAGCGGGTGGTAGTCCCACAAAAGCTATTAGGCCGGTGAGCAGGAAAAAAGCAGGTAAGGGCTTTGAGGTACCTAACCCAGCAAAATCAGTCACTTTATTCGCCGCCACCTCGTCGATCAGATAGAACACTAACAGGCTGGCGATACTATATAGGAAACCATAAAATAGGATTGCATCCAATGCCTGAATAGGTTGAAAGAACCAAGCCATGGCTAAGAAACCTCCATGTGCTATGCTGGAATAGGCGAGGAGTCGCTTGGTTTTGTTTTGGCCTAATGCCCCTAAATTTCCGACTAAAAGTGTCAGAATCGCTAAAACAGCTAATTCATTCGCAAAAGAAATAGGCAAGGCTGGCAATAAGCGCACTCCCACAAAAGCAATAGCCAGTTTAGGAGCGGTTGAAATCCAAGTCATCCAAGCGGCCGGCAACTGCTCCATCACATCTGGATTCCAGGGATGAAAGGGTGCCCAAGACATCTTAAACAACAATCCCACGGCAAAAAGACCCAAGGCAAAACCACGTAAATAGGGGTCTGCCACCGATATGCCTCGGGAGAAATCCACGCTGGTGAAATCCAGTGTTCCAGTCAAACCATACAGCAATGAAATGCCATAAATAAATAGCGCGGACGAGCCTAAACCAAATAAAACATAGGGTAAACTGGCCCGAGAGGACTCTTTTCGGAGGCTAACTAATACATAGGTTCCCATCGACATAAATTCAATCGACAGGAATAAACTAAGCGCGTTCGAGCTCATACTGCTCAGTAAGGCACCTAAAAGAATGGATAAAAATCCGGTAAGTTCTTCAAATGTGAGCGTTTTTTTGTGGATTTGGTTCATCAAAATGAGCAAAAATCCAATTCCTAAAATCAAGGTATTGATTGCATTTGAACCCAAATTTGCCTCAAACAAGCCAGATGCAAATGTTCCTACTGAGCTTAATTCAGAACGTTGGAAACTAAGAGAGAGAGCTAATAACAGGGGAATTTGACAGGTAAAATAGCGCCAAGAGGTACTGAATCTTTCCGTCTTTCCATGCAAAAATAACTCTATAAATAAGCTAAAGAGAATCGTTCCAGCTATGATCAATTCAGGAATCGCGAGGTGAAGTCCGGTCGTAATCGACTGGATTCTTTCTGCGAGCTGAGTGAGGTTAGTGAACGTGGGCATGTACGAAATTAGAGTTTTTGGCTTAAATAATGAGCGGTTGGGTTGTTTTTAAGACCTTTCATCTCTTCAGGAGTTCCTTGGAAGCAAATATACCCTCCATTCTCTCCCCCTTCCAGACCTAAATCAATGATATGATCGGCACATTTAATGACCTCCATGTTATGCTCGATAATCACAACAGAATCCCCCTGCTCTACTAAATCATTCATCGCTTTTAAGAGCTTTTTGATATCGTGAAAGTGAAGACCTGTGGTAGGTTCGTCGAATATAAATAATGTTTGGCCTTTATTCGGGTTTCCTTTGCCTAAGAAGCTAGCTAACTTCACCCGTTGTGCTTCTCCACCGGAGAGCGAGTTCGAGGATTGACCTAGTTTAATATAGCCTAAACCTACTTGAAAAAGTGGTTCGATTTTGTCGGCGATACGCGGTTGTTTATCGCGGAAAAAATCTACTGCCTCTTCGACGGTTAAGTCTAAAATTTCAGAAATGTTTTTATCCTGGAATTTTACGTCCAAAATTTCCTGCTTAAAGCGGGATCCTCCACAAGATTCACAAGGCAGTTTAATGTCTGCCATGAATTGCATTTCGATGGTGATTTCCCCTTCACCCTGGCACACCTCACAACGTCCGCCTTCCACATTAAAGGAGAAGTGTGCAGGTTTGTAACCACGGGCTTTAGCGACCGGCAATTCAGAATACAAGGCTCTAATGGCATCGTATGCCTTAATGTAGGTCACGGGATTCGAACGAGATGATTTTCCAATCGGCTGCTGGTCCACCATTTCGATGCTCGCAATTTTATTCGTGCTTCCTTTGATTTCGCGGAACCGTCCTGTTTCTTCGGTGCCTTGTTGCAATAAACGAAGCATCGCAGGGTACAAAATTTTACGTATCAAGGTGGACTTTCCAGATCCACTGACACCTGTCACGACGGTCATGATGCCCAATGGAATCGAAACGTCCACATTCTTTAAATTATTTTCACAGGCACCGGTAATTTCGATGTGGGCTAAAGGCTTGCGTCTGAAATACGGCACTTCGATGCGGTCTTTGCCGCTGAGAAAACGTAGCGTATGGCTGTCGGTGGTTTTGTCCGCTAAAGCTTCTTTTAGATTTCCTTGAAAGATCAAATTTCCTCCGTGGCGTCCGGCTTCCGGGCCAATGTCGATAATTTGATCTGCCGCCCGCATCACCTCTTCTTCGTGTTCTACAACGATGACCGTGTTGCCCATGTTTTTCAACATCTCTAAAACAGAAATTAAGCGTTCCGTATCCCGAGGGTGTAAACCGATGCTTGGCTCATCTAAAATGTACATCGATCCTACCAGGGCACTGCCTAAAGAAGTGGCTAGTTTAATGCGTTGAAATTCCCCACCTGAAAGCGTAGAACTCAAACGGTTTAAGGTTAAATATCCTAAACCTACGCGATCCATGTATTCGAGGCGATTATTGATTTCAATCAAAATTCGTTTCGAAACCTTTTGGTCATGCTCGTTTAGTTGCAGGTTTTCAAAGAAGGCTTTTGTTTTCGATAAGGGCCAAAGCACCAAATCGACTAACGAAGTACCTGCAATCTTTACATACCCTGCATCCATTCTCAGACGTGAGCCTTGGCATTCCGGGCAGTTCGTTTTACCACGGTAACGTGAAAGCATGACACGGTATTGAATCTTATATGTCTCTTTTTCGAGGTAGTCAAAAAATTGCGTTAAGCCAGCAAAATATTTGTTTCCCGTCCATAACACCTTTTTCTCTGCCGCATTTAAATCTTTGTAGGGGCGGTGAATGGGAAAATCGAATTGAACGCCATGGCGCAAAAGTGGACTTAGCCATTCGCTCATTCGCTCACTTCGCCACGGGGCAATTGCTCCTTCATAGATGGATAAATCGTGGTCCGGAAATACTAAATCAGGGTCTAGACCCAGGACTTTTCCGTAGCCTTCGCAATTGCGGCAGGCTCCATAGGGATTATTAAACGAGAATAGGTTTAAGCTAGGCTCCTCAAAAACCATCCCATCTAATTCGAATTTATTGGAGAATATGTCTCGCTTTCTGCCTTCGATTTCTATCCAACAAACGCCTTCTCCTTCAAAATAGGCGGTTTGAACCGAATCCCCCACGCGGAATTGCGTTTCTTCATCGTCTTTTTTAGAGACCAAACGATCTATCAAAATAGCGATTTCGGATGGTTTCCTGGCTAATTTTTCTAAGGCTGCGCTATCTTCAACTAATTCTTCCAGCGCTATTATTTCGTTCTGAAATTTCAATCGGGAATAGCCTTTCTGAATGAGTAATTGACACTCATTTTCTAAGCTTCGGTCCTCGTGATGAATGAGTGGAGCGAGAATAAGGACTTTTTTGCCGTCTTCTTTGGCAATAAAATCGACAATATGGGAAACTGAATCTTTGCGCACTTCTTGTCCAGAGACGGGGGAAATGGTGCGACCGATACGGGCAAAAAGTAATTTTAAATAGTCATAAATTTCTGTGGTGGTGCCTACGGTCGATCTAGGGTTTTTCGTATTGACCTTTTGTTCGATCGCAATCGCCGGAGAAACTCCCTTGATATAATCTACCGCCGGCTTTTCCATCCGTCCCAAAAACTGTCGAGCATAGCTGTTAAGGCTTTCGACGTACATTCTTTGGCCCTCTGCAAATAAGGTATCAAAAGCTAAGGATGACTTCCCAGAGCCTGACAAGCCTGTGATAACCACTAACTGATTACGCGGAATTGCGACATCCACCCCTTTCAAATTGTGCACGCGCGCACCCTTGATAATGATGTGCGTTTTCGGATCACAAATTTCTATGTTATGCTTAGCCTGTGGGGAGTTCATTTTACAAAAATATCCTTTAATTTTGGTAATCAATTTAAGCCAAATGAAAAAACTACTTTTATTCTTTTCGCTCCTGACTTTTGTGGGAGTTTCGGATGCTTTAGCACAAGAACCGGTTGTCATTAAAGAGGAGGGGGCTGAAGGCGATTTAGATATCGAGAAAGATGTTCGCGAGTTACCTTTCAGAAAACGGTTGAACTTTGGTGCAGGGATCAGTGGTTTGAGTTTTGGGAATCCTACCAGTATCGGAGTTTCGCCCATGGTCGGTTATTCCCTCACAAATAACACGATTCTTGGGGTGGGTTTTACCTACCAGTATTATGCCTTTGGTAATTTCAAAAGTAACTTATTCGGGGAGCGTGTTTTTATACGGCAGCAAGTTCCAGGTTTGAATCAATTTATTGGGCAGGGTTATTTAATCGGTCAAATAGAAAACTTTCATGATTTGTCAGATAACACCGGGCCAGCTTATTCCAATCCGGTTTTATTGGGGATAGGAATTGGTTCCAAAATTGGCCTGAATTTTAATGTGATGTACGATCTAAATTACAATTCAGGGCGCTCTCCCTATGGCTCAGCAATTGTTGTTCAAATAGGCGGATTTTTCTTTTAAAATTTAAAACAATTTAGGCCCTTTGTGGGTCTTGTATATCAGTGAGAATTTCTTAATTTCGAGTTCAATTAAATTTATATGTCAACGATAGCAGTAGAACCCTTATTGGTTGAGGATCCCAACCGTTTTGTGCTTTTCCCGATTAAGCACAATGATATTTGGCAATTTTATAAGAAGGCGGAAGCGTCTTTCTGGACAGCAGAAGAGATCGATTTATCTCAAGATATTGCTGACTGGAAAAAGATGAATGATGGGGAACGTCACTTCGTTTCTCACGTATTAGCTTTCTTCGCTGCTTCGGACGGTATCGTGAATGAAAATTTAGCGAATAACTTCTTAAAAGAGGTTCAATATGCAGAGGCAAAGTGTTTCTATGGTTTCCAAATCATGATGGAGAACATCCACTCTGAAACCTATTCTCTCTTGATCGATACCTACATCAATGATCCAAAAGAAAAAGATCACTTATTACGTGCTATCGAGACAATCGATTGTGTTAAGAAAAAAGCGGACTGGGCTTTAAAGTGGATTGAGTCAGATAACTTCGTGGAGCGTTTAATTTCGTTTGCCGCAGTGGAGGGTATTTTCTTCTCAGGTTCCTTCTGTTCAATTTTCTGGTTGAAGAAACGTGGTTTAATGCCAGGTCTTTCGTTCTCAAACGAATTAATCTCGCGCGACGAAGGTTTACATTGTGATTTTGCTTGTCTATTGTACACAGATCACATTAAAAATCAATTATCGCAAGAGCGTATCTACGAAATCATCTTAGAAGCAGTTGAGATTGAAAAAGAATTCGTAACTGTTGCACTTCCTGTATCCCTTATTGGTATGAACGCAGAGATGATGTGTCAGTACATTGATTTTGTAGCGGATCGTTTATTGGTTGCTTTAGGCTGTCAGAAACACTACAACGCAACAAATCCATTTGACTTTATGGAGATGATCTCCTTACAAGGAAAAACAAACTTCTTCGAGAAGCGTGTGGCAGAATACCAAAAATCAGGGGTTATGTCTGATAAGGAGTCAATGTCATTCTCCCTAGATGAGGATTTTTAGAATCTTGAATACTTTTAAAAAGGCCTCGATGAAAATCGGGGCTTTTTTTATGGCCAAAGCCTAAGATTTATGGCCAACGTTCAATGATCATCGGCAAAACAAGGCCGATGGTTATTCCAGAAACAACCTGTATATAGGCTTTTTGCTTCCAATGGAAAACGTGAAGCGAAAGGATGGAGGAGGCGAGAACTAGGGCGACTACAACAATTTGGCCTATTTCTAAGCCTATATTAAAGGCTAAAAGTGGGGTTATAATGGAGCTTTCTGATCCCAATAAGCTCTGCAAGTAGTTCGAAAAACCGAGGCCGTGAATGAGTCCAAAGAAAGCGACAACCACATATTTATACCGTTGCTTCGTTTTAATTAAATTGCTAATTGCTGCCAACAGAATCGTACAAGGAATCAAAAATTCTACCCAAGTAATGTTTACCTGTAGTAAGTGAAGGGTCGATAAAGCTAAGGTGATCGAGTGACCAACCGTAAAAGCAGTGACCAGCCATAATAACTTCTTATAATCCATCACCTGGTAGATACAAGTCAAAGAAAGGATGAAAAGCAAGTGGTCAAGTGCGGCCCAATTGAGGATATGCTCGATTCCCACTAAAAAGTACACAGAAAAATTGCTCACAGTTTGTTGTTTATTGCCCAAAAATAGGGATATTCAAAGAGAAAATTGTGACCTATTCTATGAAATTTGATTACATCATTGTGGGGGCCGGTACGGCAGGCTGCGTTTTAGCGCATCGTTTGTCGGAAAATCCACTGAATCAAGTGCTGCTTATTGAAGCCGGTGGAGATTTTAAAGATCCGCGAATTTCAATGCCATCGGCGTATTCACTGCTGAATCACACCTATTTAAATTGGAATTTTTTCACGGAACCACAGCCGCATTTAGGGGGTCGTCGCCTTTACCAGCCACGTGGAAAAACCGTGGGTGGAAGTTCAGCGATTAATTGCATGGCCTATATCAGAGGAAATAAGGCGGATTACGATCAATGGGCGGCTTGGGGATGTGCAGGTTGGTCTTATCAGGATGTGTTGCCTTATTTCAAAAAGTCAGAGGATAACGAAGATTTTCAAAATGAATACCATGGCAGTGGGGGCTTGCATCGAGTGGCTAAGAATCGCCATTTGACCATTTTTGGGGATGCTTTTATCCAAGGCTGTGCCACGGTGGGAATTCCTGCGAATCCAGATTTTAATGGGGCCAAACAAGTGGGTGCCGGATTGTTTCAGTTTAATATACAAGATGGGGAAAGAGCATCAGGTGCAAAAGCGTTTATTCAGCCAGCTCTTTCTCGTAAAAATTTACACATACAAACCTCATTTCAAGTTGCCTCATTAGTGATGCAAGGAGAAAAAGTCACCGGACTTAAAGGGTATAAATTGGGCTCTAAAAAGGCTATCGAATTTGAAGCCTCTGAAGTGATTTTATCAGCTGGAGCCTTCCAAAGTCCTCAAATTTTGCAGTTATCAGGTATAGGGGATGCATCTGAATTACGTGCGCATGGAATTGATTCGCGTGTAGATTTAAAAGGAGTGGGTAAAAACTTGTCTGATCATTTATTTGTCAATATGAATGCCCAGGCGAGTACGAAGGGACAGTCGTATAATGTCGCTTTGGGCGTTAAGAACTACGTGGATTATACCTTGCACAAAAAAGGACCTTTGTCTTCGAGTCCTTTAGAGGCGGCTGCGTTTTTTGATTCAGTCAATAAATCCGATGTGCCGGACTTGCAGTTTCATTTCTCCTCTGCTTGGTCAGCGGATATGTACGATTACAGTAAAATGCCGTTAAGTGATGGCTTTACTATTTTACCTACTTTGTTAAAGCCCAAAAGTCGGGGAACGGTAAGTCTTCGATCGTCTCGTTTCGACGAATCACCAGTGATTGACCCTCGTTATTTATCAGTTGCTCATGACCGAGAAACGCTAAAACGCGGGATGCAAATTGCGCGAGATATTGTCTTATCATCTGCTTTTGATGGACTTAGAAAAGGGTCTGAATTGAATTATCCTGCGGGTGAATGGACGGACGAATTGATGCAGCAACACATGGAGCAGGCCACCGAATGCGTATACCATCCCGTGGGAACCTGCAAGATGGGGACAGATGCAGAGGCTGTTTGTGATCCGTTAACTTTACGTGTAAGTGGTTTGCAAGGATTACGTGTCGCAGATGCGTCCATCATGCCGGATGTGATTTCTGGAAATACCAATGCGGCGGTGGTGATGATTGCAGAGAAGGCGGCAGATTTAATTTTGAGTAAATAATCAACTTGTGCGCGTTTTAATGAAAAAGAACCTATGAAAAAATTATTGATTTTAGGCTGTATTTTAGCCTCCTTTGCTAGCTTCGCCCAAAACGAAGAATCGCTGAAAGAAGCAGAATTAAACCGGTTTAAAGTGATGGTTGCTAAAGATATGCCCGGATTACAAGCCGTATTGCACAAGGACTTAGTGTATTTTCACTCGAGTGGAGTACAGGACAACAAAGAAACGTATATCGCCTCTATCGCGTCTGGAAAATCAAGTTATCTAGCTATCACTCCAGAAGAAATGCAACACCGAGTGTATGGTAAGACAGGCATAAATACGGGAATCTTGAACATCTTGCAACAAGCAGCGGATGGTGGTCAAACTACTTTGCGCCTGCGTTTCACAGATGTATTTGTCTATGTAGATAAGCGTTGGCAAATGGTATCTTGGCAGTCGACTAAACTAGTCCCTGCGCAAAAGCCGTAATTTTTCCGTAGATATACGCTAGATCCTCGTCTTCGATACAATAGGGGGCGAGGATATAGATGGTATTTCCCAAAGGGCGCATCAAAATACCCTCTCTCAAGAAATACTGGTAGATATCATCCCTAATCGAGTGCAAGTACCCATCTGTTTCACCTGTTTCCACTTCCATGGCCAGAATAGTGCCATGAATTCGCACATTTTTTAGGATGGAATGATTTTCAAGCGTTGCCGCGAATGCACGATGACGTGATTCCATCCGAGCAATGGACGTCCAGGTTTCTTCTTTTTCCATCAAATCCATACTCGCATTAGCCGCAGCGCAGGCTAGTGGATTTGCCGTGAAAGAATGAGAGTGGAACATCATTTTTCGGCGGTCATCCGATAGGAATGATTGAAATATTTTTTCACTACAGAGCGTTAAACCCATGGCCATCATGCCGCCTGTGAGACCTTTGGAGAAACACACGATATCTGGTTTTTCTGCCAAATAATCCATAGCAAACCACTTTCCTGTACGACCGAATCCGGTCATAATCTCATCTGCGATACAAAACATCCCTTTTTCGTGGGCAATTCGGATCAAGGCATCCAAGGTAGACGCCTCGTACATCTTCATTCCACCTGCGCCTTGAATCAAAGGCTCAAAGATGAAAGCCGCATAGTCGTCGGAGTTTAAAGAAGACATGGCTGCAAGGCAAGCTTCAGCATCTTGAGGACTTGGAAGGAATTCCACCTCGAAAAGCATGTCCTGAAATGGATCATTGAAGGAACTAGGTGCACCTAAACTCATGGCACCAAAAGTATCCCCGTGGTAGGCATCCGCAAAGGCTATAATTTTTCTGCGCTGAATATTTCCTTGATTATGGAAGAATTGCAAGGCCATTTTGATGGCCACTTCCACGGCAGTAGAGCCGTTATCTGAAAAGAAAACCCGCTCGAAATTAGCCGGTAAATGACTTAAAAGGCGTTCTGAAAGTCGAACCGCCGGTTCGTGGGTAAAACCCGCGAAGATGACTTGCTCGAGCTGGAGGGCTTGCTCGTATACTTTTTGGGCTAAATAGGGATGCCCATGCCCGTGTGTATTCACCCACCAAGATGAAATCGCATCAATGTATTTTTTGCCGTCTGTATCAAAAAGATGGGCGCCTTTCCCGCTCGCAATTGGTATCGAAGCAGGTTCAATTTGGTGCTGAGTGAAGGGGTGCCAAATGACCGCCGCATCCCGAGAAGACAAATTTGAATTAGACATTAATTTTATCGGCATAGGAAGCGATAACCGCCTCATTGATTTCTGATTCTGTATTTACGCGCAAAATAAGGGGCAAACCCGTATGGTTCAAAATAAACTTTTCGCCTGACGGATTTTCGGGGCCATTAAACACGATTCCCGCCATCTGAACGCCGTTTTGCTTTAACATCTCATAACTTAAAATGGTATGATTGATGCTACCTAAATAGTTTTTACTGACTAATATAACCGGCAAATTAAAGTGCTTAATGAGATCTAAATTGGTCTGGCGATCATTTAAGGGCACCATGATTCCACCGGCTAATTCGACGATCAAGGTCTGGTCAGTAGGAATTTTAAAATCCTCTAATTGAATAGTTACACCATCTATTTCCGCTGCGCTGTGCGGCGACAAGGGCTGTGTTAGGGCATAGGTAGACGGGTGAATGGTGGCTGAAGGGACCCAATTTCGGATCCAATACGCATCTCCAGTGGCTATATCCCCTGATTGTACGGGTTTCCAATATTCTGCTTTTAATCCGGCAGTTAAAACCGCAGAAATAACGGTTTTACCAATTTCAGTGCCTATTCCGGCGACGATAAATTGTTTCATTCGAGTGTTTGTATTAGTGATTTTATTTGTTCTGGTGTATGTTTTGCGCTGAGGGTGATCCTGATACGCTCTTTGCCCTTCGCTACGGTAGGGTAAACGATGGGTTTGATGGCGAATTCGTTAGCGGAGGCAGCTTTAGCCCGCACTGCCTCATTTCCAGTGACGAAAAAAGTTTGTATAGCGGTTTTGCTATCTCCCCAGGCATCTGAATGGCAGTTTTCACGAAAGAAGGAAATATTTTCTTGTAGCTTTTTTCTGGCTTCGTTTTGGGATGGCAAATAGTGCAACGTGCTTAAAAGGGCAGAGACATGTGCCGGAGTGGGTGCAGTAGAATAAATAAAGGGTCTGGCGAAATTCACGAGGAATTCTTTGAGTGCCAAAGATCCCAAAACCACCGCACCCGCATTTCCCCACGCTTTTCCGAACGTGATTATCCGAGCAAAAACCTCCTCACAAAGTCCAAGTTCATGCACTTTGCCTTGACCTTGTGACCCATAAACTCCTCCGGAATGAGCTTCATCTACGATGAGTTCTGCCTGGTATGTATTTTTCAATTTAACTAATTCCTCCAGTGGAGCTATATCGCCATCCATCGAATAGACCGATTCCACGACGATCCACTTTCGGGTTTGGGCGGGGTATTGATCGAGTAAATGAATTAAATCATCCAGGTTGTTGTGCTTGAAGATACGCCTTTCGGCTTTTGAGAGACGTAAACCATCGATCAAACTCGCGTGTAATAACTTATCGCAAAAGATGACATCGCCTTCTTGTGGCAAAGAAGAGATCAAACCAATGTTTGCGTCGTAGCCTGAACTAAATAGTAAGGCAGCCTCTGATCCGTGAAAGATAGCGCATTCTTTTTCGAATTGTTCTATCAAGGCGGAATGCCCTGAAATGAGTCGAGATCCGGTGGAGCCATTTTTGCGTGCTTCAACTGGTAAAGCCTCAAAATCACTCGCAATGGACCCGGCAAGCACAGTATCCGATGCTAATCCGAGGTAATCGTTTGAACAGAAATCTGTGCGACCATCCAACACGGATAATTGCCTGAATAAGCCCTCTTTACGACGGGATTCCAAAAGGTCAATTAGCTGTTTTTGAATGTTTTCCATAGATTTTTCCGACACAAAACTACGAAATAATCGCTGTAGACGTATATTTTATGATTTAATTGATTTTTAAGCCCAAATTTTGGCCTAAAACCTTGACAATTCCCCGCTAATATGGTAGTATTGCATGTCGATTCTGACATTTCAACAAGAAAACGTCCCCTAATTTTCTAATTTGACAAACATTCTGACACACATGTCTGTTGTCAATCTAAATCAATCATTCCCCCTTTATGGAAGATAAGCCTATCAAAAGAGTAAAAAAAACACAAGTAGACGAACCATCATCAAACGAAAGACCTAAGCGTCAACGAATTAAGAAGAGCGACGAAGATGCTCCTTTGTTACCAATGGAAACCAAAGCGGACGCTGAGGCACCTATTGAATACAAAGAGGTGGCTTCTCCTGAGGAATTCATCGTAGATACGTCCTTCATCACCAGCACAGAAAATACAAAAGACGAGGTTTCTCCTACGGATGCGCCAGTTGAATTGGATAAATTGCCTAAAGAGGACGCTCCAGCACCGGTACATCACCACAATAAACACCGTTCGAATTACAACCAGGTCATCAAAGAATTGGATGGTTTGATCGAAAACGAAGGGGTTTTGGAGATTATGCAAGAAGGCGGTTACGGCTTTATGCGTTCGTCTGATTACAATTATTTAGCGTCTCCAGATGATATTTACGTTTCCCCATCGCAAATCAAAATGTTTGGCTTGAAGACGGGAGATACGATCTTAGGTAAGATTCGTCCACCGAAAGAAGGGGAGAAGTATTTCGCTTTATTGAAAGTGGAATCAGTGAATGGAAAGACGACGGATGAGATTCGCGACCGGATTAATTTTGAATATTTGACGCCTTTGTTCCCAGAGGAAAAGCTGAACCTATCTTCTACGCCGGATAATTATTCGACACGTATTTTGGACTTGTTCGCGCCAATCGGTAAGGGCCAAAGGGGTATGATCGTTGCCCAGCCAAAAACGGGTAAAACGGTTCTTTTAAAAGACATTGCAAATGCGATTTCCCGCAACCATCCTGAGGTTTATTTGATCATTTTATTGATCGATGAGCGTCCAGAGGAGGTAACGGATATGCAGCGTTCCGTACGTGCGGAGGTAATTTCATCTACTTTCGATGAGCAAGCAGAGCGTCACGTGAAAGTGGCTAACCTAGTTTTAGAGAAGGCTAAAAGAATGGTGGAATGCGGTCACGATGTTGTTATCCTTTTAGATTCTATTACACGTCTTGCGCGTGCCTACAATACCGTGGTTCCATCGTCAGGTAAGATTTTATCGGGTGGTGTGGATGCAAATGCGCTACACAAACCGAAACGTTTCTTCGGAGCGGCTCGTAACGTCGAAAATGGTGGATCTTTAACCATCATCGCGACAGCCTTGATCGAAACAGGATCGAAAATGGACGAAGTAATCTTTGAGGAATTCAAAGGAACGGGTAACATGGAATTACAATTAGATCGCAAGCTAGCGAACCGCCGCATCTATCCATCGATCGATGTGACAGCTTCAGGAACGCGTCGCGAAGATCTATTAATGGATCCAGCGGTTCTACAACGTGTTTGGATCTTGCGCAAGCACATGTCCGATATGAACTCGGTAGAAGCGATGGAATTCTTGCAACAGCAAATGAAAGGTACAAGGAACAATGAAGAGTTCTTGGTTTCCATGAATAGATAGAAATGTCATCTGCAATACAGCCAGTGTGGTTCATCGGGCACGGTAGCCCGATGAACGCACTGGACTCTTAATACCCCAGAAATGCTTTGTCGATAATGCTGCAGGCTTGATCCATTTCCGCACCGGTGATGGTGAGCGGAGGAGCAAGTCTTATTTTATTGCCATGGGTCGGTTTCGCCAATAAGCCTTTTTTCATCAGGTCTAAGCAGATTTCCCAAGCCACCTTACTGTCTTCATCCGTGTCGATTTCGATGGCACACAAGAGCCCTTTTCCTCTAACTGATTTAATTAAGGCGGTTTTGTCGCGCAAACCCTCTAAGAATTTTAGTAATTGTCGTCCTCGCACTTTGGCATTTTCGACTAAATCTTCATCTTCAATAATATCGATAGCCACGTTTGTCACTGCGCAAGCCATTGGATTTCCGCCATAGGTCGAACCATGTTCGCCCGGTTTGATGGTCAACATAATTTCATCATTGCAAAGCACAGCTGAGACCGGCATAAATCCGCCTGAAAGCGCTTTTCCTAGCAATAAAATATCAGGGTGAACTAACTCATGGTGACAAGCCAGCCATGCACCTGTGCGACCTAAACCCGTTTGAATCTCATCCGCAATGAAAAGAACCCGGTGTTTTTTGCATAATGCTGCGGCCTTTTTTAAATAGCCAGTTGACGGAATAACCACCCCAGCTTCGCCTTGAATGGGTTCGACCATGAAAGCCGCCACGTTCGGGTTTTGTAATTTTTCTTCTAATGCAGCTAAATCATTGTAGGGAATTCGGCTGAAACCCGGAACATAAGGGCCGAAGTTGTTATAAGACGATGGATCACTCGATGACGAAACCGCTGCGATGGTACGCCCCCAAAAATTTCCTTCTACAAAAATAACTTCCGCCTGATTCGCTGGAACGCCTTTCACCTCGTAGGCCCATTTTCGGGCTAACTTGATGGCTGATTCACCGGCTTCCACGCCGGTATTCATCAAAAGTACCTTTTCGTATCCAAACTTTTCCGCTAGTTTCCTCTCGGTTGAACCTAGAAGATTTGTATGAAAGGCACGAGAACTGAGTGTTAATTTGGACGCCTGTTCCGAAATGGCTTTGACTAAACGGGGATGGCAATGCCCTTGATTCACTGCGCTGTAAGCAGATAGAAAATCCAGGTACTTTTTCCCCGTTACGTCATAGACATGTACTCCCTCACCGCGTTCAAGAACGACTGGTAACGGATGGTAATTATGTGCACCAAACTCAGACTCTAAATCAATGTACTCTTGAGGGGTCATAGTAATTCGTAAATTCCTGCTACCCCTTGTCCACCACCTACACAGGCTGTGACCATACCGTATTTTTGATTACGCAGGCGCATTTCGTTAAATAATTGGATGGATAATTTAGCGCCCGAACATCCCAGTGGATGGCCTAGAGCAATCGCTCCTCCGTTTACATTCACTATAGTAGGATCGATATCGAGGGTTTTCATTACCGCCAAAGACTGCGCCGCAAACGCCTCGTTCAATTCAATTTGTTGAATATCCTTCAGCGTCAATCCCGCTTTTTTCAACGCAATTGGAATCGCTTCTACAGGACCTATACCCATGATACTTGGTTCTACACCTGCCGTAGCATATGAGACCAGGCGAGCGATGGGCTCTAAATGTAATTCTTTCACTAATTTCTCTGAAACGACTAAAACGAAAGCTGCTCCATCGGAAGTTTGGGACGCATTACCAGCGGTAACGGTTCCACCCATCGCGAATGCGGGCTTTAGTTTGCCTAACGCTTCGATAGTCGTGTCCGCACGCGGTCCTTCGTCTTCAGACACAGTCCAGCTGCGGGTTTGTTTCTTCCCTGATTTAGCATCGAAATAATTCTCAGTTACTTCCACGGGAACGATTTGCGACGTGAATTTACCCGCTTTTTGTGCCTCTAGTGCTTTCATGTGAGAAGCGTAAGAGAAGGCATCTTGTTCGTCGCGCGTCACGTTGTATTTCTTACTTACTTCCTCTGCCGTCAGACCCATTCCGATGTAATAATCCGGATGTTCATTCGCAATTCCGTAGTTCAAGACCGTTTTATGTCCCATCATTGGCAACATCGTCATTGATTCGGTTCCCCCTGCTATGACGCAATCGGCCATGCCAGAAGCTACTTTAGCGGAGGCTAAAGCAATTGCTTCTAAACCAGAACCGCAATAGCGGTTGATGATGAAACCAGGAACACTTTTAGGTAGTGATAAAAGGGAAATATAACGTGCCATTTGCATCCCTTGCTCCGCTTCGGGAATGGCGTTGCCTACGATTAAATCATCGACACGTGCCGGGTCTAAGTTAGGCACTTGCTTCATCAGATGTTTAATGACTTCCGCCGCTAAATCATCTGGACGCATTGTTCTGAAACCTCCTCTTTTGGCTTTTGCAACTGCTGTGCGGTAACCTGCTATGATATATGCATTCATCTTCTTACGATTTAATTTCTGAGTGGTTTACCGCCACCTAATAAACTTTGGATTCTGTCCATGGTCTTTTTCTCGCCACATAAAGAAAGGAAAGCCTCTCTTTCTAGGTCGAGTAAATACGTTTCGCTCACGACTTGCGGAGCGTCTAAATCACCTCCGCAGATCGCGTAAGCTAATTTATTCGCAATCAAGGCGTCATGTTCTGAAATATAACGTCCCATTAACATGCCTTGTATCCCTGCTTTGAATAGGGCTAAACCTTGTTTTCCCTCTACCCAGACATCGTTGCGTCTTGCTTTTTGGATATATCCTGCGTCTGCTAAGGCCAAAGCCTCTCTTTTCGCCTCCGATATCACCTGGTTGCGATTTAGTACAATACGATCCTGGGCTCTCAAATAATTCATATCTCTCGCCTCGTGCGCTGAAGTACTCACGCGCGCCGTTGCGATATTCATAAAGGCCTCTTGCAAGCGGTTCAACTCCACATCGCCTGCGCGACGTGCATCGCCCATTCTCAAGGCCATTTCTTTCGTTCCACCACCAGCAGGTATCAAACCTACTCCCACTTCGACTAAACCCATGTATAATTCAGCGTGAGCGACAATCTTGTCTGCGTGTAAGTTGATCTCACAGCCACCGCCCAGTGCTAACGTATGCGGTGCCACCACAACAGGTATACCTGAGTAGCGAACGCGCATCATCGTCTCTTGAAAGGTAGCGATCATCGTGTTGATGTCATCGAATTTCTGCTCCATCGCAAACATGAATAACATGCCCAGATTCGCACCCGCAGAGAATGCCTCGTTTGACTCGTTTCCAATCACTAAACCTTGGAAATCTTTTTCCGCCGTTGAGATAGCTTCTTGAATGCCTTCGAGCACCCCTTGGCCCATCGTGTTCATCTTCGAGTGGAATTCTAAACCCAAGATACCATCTCCTAAGTCCACGATATGCATATCTTCGTTAGAAGAAACCGTTTTCGTAGGCTTTAAGATCTGCAGGTTGATTTGTTTTTCAGCTCCTGGAATAGCTTGGTATTTCTTCGTAGCGATGTCATAGAACATTCGCTTTCCTCCTTCCACTTTGTAGAAGGACGTATGGCCTGCTGCCACCATCTCATTAACCCAAGCCGCCGGTGCTAGACCTTCTGCCTTCATTAATTCGATACCATTCACTACACCGATAGCGTCCCAGGTTTCGAAGACTCCCATCTCCCAGCCAAAACCCGCGCAAATAGCTTGGTCAATTTTGACTAAATCATCAGCGATCTCCGGAATTCGATTCGACGCATAACGGAAACCATCTAGGATGGTTTTGCGGTAGAATTCACCTGCTAAATCTTTTCCCGCTAACAACAGCGCGAAACGATCGGCTAGGTTATCAATCGCTTTCGAGCGATCTAATGTTTCAAAGTTCACGCGTTCTGCTGCGCGGTACTCAAAGGTTTTTAGATCCAGGCTCAGGATAACTGTTTTGCCCTTTTCGTCTTTGGTCTTCTTATAAAATCCTTGTCCCGTTTTATCTCCCAGCCATTTGTTTTCGATTAAACGCTGCAGCATTACCGGTAAGTTGAAAATTTCTTTGCTTTCGTCGTTTACGAGTGCCGCTTTTAAATTGTTCGCCACGTGAACCGTGGTATCTAAGCCGACCACATCCGAAAGGCGGAAGGTTCCCGATTTAGGGCGACCTACGACTTTAGAAGTTAATTTATCGACTTGCTCCACCGTTAAGCCTAATTCCTCTACCACTTTCATCGTCTGCATCATCGAATAGACGCCGATACGGTTTGCGATGAAGGCAGGTGTGTCTTTGCAAAGCACGGCCGTTTTACCTAATTCGGTTTCGCCGTAGCTTAATAGGAATTCGATAATGGCAGCATCCGTTTTAGGACCTGGAATCACTTCGAATAAACGTAAGTAGCGGGGTGGGTTGAAGAAGTGGGTTCCGCAGAAATGTTTTTGGAAATCTTCACTTCTACCTTCTGACATCAAATGAATCGGAATACCCGATGTATTCGAGGTAACCAAGGTGCCCGGTGTACGGAACGTCTCTACTTTTTCGTAGAGTGATTGTTTGATGGCTAGGTTTTCTACGACTACTTCCATGATCCAGTCCGCTGAACTGATTTCAGAAAGGTTGTCATCGAAGTTGCCTAGCTTGATGTTATTCGCAAAGCCCGACGCGTAGAGCGATGCGGGCTTTGCTTTTATAGTTTGTTGAAATGCTGCGTTGACGATTCGGTTGCGTACCGAAGGGTGTTCTAAACGAAGACCTTTGGCCTCTTCCTCTGGGCTCAAAGTCTGTGGTGCAATGTCCAAAAGAAGGACCTGAACCCCAATGTTTGCGAAATGACAGGCTATTCTGGAGCCCATAATTCCTGAGCCTAAAATGGCTACTTTTTTAATGGCACGATTCATATCTACGTTTTTAAATCTCGATGTGTAAATATAAATAAAAGGAATTATGTTATGCAAGCATACTATATTTTATTTATGTAAAAAAGGCGACTCGGACTCGGGCCGCCTTCTCTAATTAGAACTTGCAAATTCTAAATATAACTCTCCATCGGCTCGCAAGCGCAAACTAAATTGCGATCGCCATAGGCAGAATCAATGCGTGAAACCGTAGGCCAAAACTTATTCGCCTTCACATACGCCAGCGGGAATACCGCTTTCTCGCGTGAATATGGGCGATCCCAATCGCCTAGTAAAACAGCAGATTGTGTATGTGGCGCGTGCTTTAATACATTCGAAGCTTTGTCTGCTTTGCCTTCTTCAATCTCGCGAATTTCTGCACGTATGCTCAATAAAGCATCGCAGAAACGATCTAATTCGTCTTTGTTCTCTGATTCAGTAGGCTCAATCATCAAGGTTCCAGCTACCGGGAATGAAAGGGTAGGAGCGTGGAAACCATAGTCCATTAGACGTTTGGCAATATCCTCTGCTTCCACTCCAGCCGATAATTTAAACGGACGGCAATCCACGATCATCTCGTGTGCGCAACGTCCTTGCGAACCTGTATATAGGATAGGGAATTCTTTCTCTAAACGCGCCTTGATGTAATTCGCATTTAAGATCGCAATTTCTGTTGCAGTCGTTAAGCCTTTTCCTCCCATCATCGAGATGTAAGCATAAGAGATGGCCAAAATACTCGCAGATCCCACCGGAGCTGCAGAAACAGCACCCGAAGTTCCATCATGTACGTGTCCTGGTAAGAAAGGAACTAGCTGAGGTGCTACACCGATAGGTCCCATGCCTGGGCCACCACCACCGTGAGGAATACAGAAAGTCTTATGTAAATTCAAGTGACAAACGTCTGCTCCGATGCGTGCAGGGGAAGTTAATCCTACCTGTGCGTTCATGTTCGCGCCGTCCATATAAACTTGCCCTCCATTTTCGTGGATGATCGCACAAATCTCTTGAATCGTTTCCTCAAACACACCGTGTGTACTCGGGTAAGTGACCATCAAGCAAGAAAGATTGTCTTTGTGTTCGATGGCTTTTGCTTTTAAGTCAGCCACATCAATATTTCCATTTGCGTCGCAAGGAGAAACAATTACCTTCATTCCTGCCATAACCGCTGAAGCAGGATTTGTTCCGTGCGCTGATGATGGGATGATCGCAATATCACGGTGGTGATCACCGCGAGATGCATGGTAAGCACGAATCGTCATAAGACCTGCATATTCGCCTTGTGCTCCAGAGTTCGGTTGCATCGACATTTTAGCAAAACCCGTAATTTCACATAACCACTCATTCAAATCAGCTACTAATTGCTGGTAGCCTTTTGTCTGTGAAGCAGGCGCGAATGGGTGCATTTTGCCTAATTCTGGCCATGTTACCGGAATCATCTCCGTCGTTGCATTCAGTTTCATCGTACATGAACCTAAAGAGATCATCGAGTGAACCATTGATAAATCTTTCGACTCTAATGATTTCAAATAACGTAACATCCCGTGCTCGGAATGGTATTTATTGAAAACGCTGTGTGTTAAGTAAGTAGACGTACGTGTTAGGGCTGCAGGGATTGCCCAGGCAACATTTTTCTCTGACGTTTTTGCTCCTTTTAACGTCTCGAAGAACGAGATGATCTCAATCACATCAGCTTCTTGTGTTGTCTCATCTAAGGAGATGCTCGTGGTAGTAGCCGTATAACGTAAGTTGCGTGTTGCTTTTTCTGCCAAAACACGTAAGTCCGACGTTTGCGCACCCGTCTCAATCGTTAGTGTATCGAAATGGTGTGTATTCACTAAAGTGAAACCTAGTTTGCGTAAGTTAACAGCCAGTAATTCCGTTAACCCATATACCTTTTCTGCAATTTTCTTTAAGCCTTGTGGACCATGGTAGATCGCGTAGGAAGCGGCCATGATTGACAATAAAACTTGTGCTGTACAAATATTAGACGTCGCTTTTTCGCGGCGAATGTGTTGCTCACGTGTTTGAAGCGCCATGCGTAGCGCTCGGTTTCCTTCTGCATCTACCGAAACCCCGATGATACGACCTGGAATATTACGCTTGTATTTTTCTTTCGTTGCAAAGAATCCAGCGTGTGGACCTCCAAAGCCCATCGGTACCCCAAAGCGCTGAGAAACTCCTACTACCGCATCTGCTCCCATTTCACCCGGAGGCGTCAATAATGTCAAGGCTAATAAATCTGCTGCAACAACTACTTGTAAGCCGTTTTCTTTCGCAGCCGCGATTAAAGCGGAATAATCAAATACTTCGCCATTCGAAGCAGGGTATTGCAACATCATTCCATAGAAACGCGCGTCGGTTACGTCGAAATTGCGGTGGTCACCTACGACGATTTCAATGCCGATAGGTTCTGCGCGCGTCTTTAATAAGTCAATCGTTTGTGGTAAGCATAATTCGGACACGAAATAAGCCTCGGCTGAATTGCGTTCTGCTGGACGTTGGCCATATAACATCGTCATGGCTTCCGCTGCCGCCGTTCCTTCATCTAAAAGGGATGCGTTCGCTAATTCCATGCCGGTTAAATCGATGATCATCGTTTGGTAGTTTAACAACATCTCCAAACGACCTTGTGCGATTTCTGCTTGGTAAGGCGTGTAAGCCGTGTACCAAGATGGATTTTCTAAAATATTTCTCAAAATGACCGTAGGAACAATCGTGTCTGAGTAACCTAAACCGATATGTGATTTGAAGATCTGGTTTTGGCCCATCATCGCTTTAAAATCACGCAAAAACGCGAATTCAGATTTCGGTTCTGGCAAGCGAAGCCCTTGTGTTAAGCGAATTTTCTCAGGGACAGTTTGTTGAATAAGTGTATTTAAACTATCTACGCCAATGGTTTTTAACATGGCTGCTATATCAGCTGCATCTGCATTGTTATGACGTAAAGAAAAGTCTTCCTGATAAGTGTAATTTAAGGTCATGAATGTTGAGAATTTGGATAAGAAAATCGCCACAAATTTAATCTTTTTTTAGCGATTTATTTTTAGATTCTTAACTTCGCTTTCTTAAATTTTGTTTCGAAAAATGAAAAAAACTAACATCTACGTTTTAGGGCTATTTTTAGCTGCTAAATTAATCCCGATGAGCGCCATTGCTCAGGGAGATCCAGTTCCTTACGCGCTGTCTATCAGAGCGGATGATCTGAAAAAACACTTGACTTTTATCGCTTCTGATAGCTTAAAAGGACGTAATACGGGTTCGGCAGAACAATTAGTGGCTGCGAACTACATTGCAGACTCCTTCAAGAAATCAGGCATTGCGCCAGTGAATGGGTCTTATTTCCAAAAAGTGGACCTAGTAAACCGCGCCTGGACGAACGTTTTCTTTACTGCTAAAGGAAAGAAATACGAATACTTAGTCGACATGATGGCGAGTGCTTTAGCGCCAGTGGCGGCTAATTCAAAATTCCCAATGGTATTTGCTGGCTTTGGGGTTCAGCAAGGTGGCTATACGGATTTTGATAAATTAAATGCCAAAGGAAAAATGGTTTTAGCCTTTGAAGGCGAAGCCAAAGATGCCGCTGGTCTTTATGTACTTTCTGGTTCGAAGGACCCATCCGTTTTCGGTAAAGGCGATGGTTGGAAAGAAAAATTAAAGCGCGCACAAGCAGCTGGAGCGAAAGGTTTGATCTTGATCGCGGATCGCGATACAAAAACTTTTGGCAACCAAGTTCGTCAACGTCAAGCGATGATGAAACGTTTTGGAAACGAGCGCATGGCCTTTGCTGATGCAGCATCCGCAGCAAACGAAGCACCCGTTTTTGTCATTTCATCAGAGGCGGCGGCTGAATTGTTAGGCACGACAGAGGCGGAATTATTAGCCTATAAAGCTTCCTTAGCATCTGCGAAAAAATCAGTTGCCTCTAAATTCAAAGCAGCACCGATCGAAGTAACGATCGAAAGAACAGAGAAGCCAGTAGACACGTATAACGTAGTAGGTTACTTAGAAGGAACAGACAAGAAAGAAGAAATCGTCGTTTTAACAGCGCACTACGATCACATCGGAGTATCTGCAGACGGCCAAATCAACAACGGCGCAAACGATGATGGTTCGGGAACGGTAACAGTAATGGAATTAGCGGAGGCTTTCGGAAAGGCAGCAGCTGAAGGAAAACGTCCTCGTCGTAGCATCTTATTTATGACGGTAACAGGTGAAGAAAAAGGCCTTTTAGGTTCTGAGTGGTACGCAAACCACCCTTTATTCCCATTAAAGAATACGGTTGTAGACTTGAATACGGATATGACGGGTCGTTATGATGACGAGCACAAAGGCAAGCCGGACTACATCTACGAAATCGGTTCTGACAAATTATCATCTCAATTACGTGAGGTATTAATCGAGCAAAACAAGAAGCACGTAGGTCTGGAACT
>JBIIGE010000059.1:0-9389 GCA_044236555.1 Aquirufa sp. | reverse complement strand
CTTGGTGGCGAAATAGTTTTGGACCAATAGCAGGTTGTTTCGGGCTGAATTCAAATCTGTAATTTCAACTAATTTTGCGCGATCGATGGAAGTGGCATAATCTTCGACTTTTTGCTTAATTATGGAGGATAACGCTAGGAAAGTAGGTTCTCCTGGATTATCCCGTAAAGCTTTTTCCAAATCTTGATCAGCTAAACCATAAGCGTGAAGTGAGGCATAATTCTTAGCCCTCAAAAAATACAGATTAGCACTAGGCTGATCTTCTATTTGAAGGGTTAAAAACTGAATGTTTTTCTCCGCTTGCTGTCCCATACTAATCGCCTGTTTCGAAGGGATATTTTCACCTTTGGAATCGGGGGAACTTTGGCAAGACCAAAAAAACAAGGAGACTAAAATCAGTATTCTTACAGCCATTTTAACACAAAATCAATCATCCAACGAACTTTAGCGCCATAAGGAGGATAGAAATTCTTTAATAAATTCGTCCGTTGAATGACAACCGATTTTTGATTAGAAAATTCCACAAAGCCATAATGTCCACCCGATTTTCCGATACC
This sequence comes from Aquirufa sp., assembly GCA_044236555.1. GTDB lineage: Bacteria > Bacteroidota > Bacteroidia > Cytophagales > Spirosomataceae > Aquirufa. The sequence goes on along the minus strand of JBIIGE010000059.1, from coordinate 8,832 downwards.
AGAGTGATTCACTCCACCGAAAGGCAATTCATTGTGACCAAATTGAATTAAACAGTCATTTACAACCGAAGTTCCTGAACTCGTATGATCCAAAATATATTGATTAAACTCCGTATTCGAAGAAAATACATACAGAGCGAGAGGCTTGTCACCTTGGCGAATAGTGGATGTTACCTGAAATTCATCCTGGTAGGACATTACCGGTAGGATAGGGCCAAAAATTTCCTCCTGCATAATACGCATATCCGGCGTACAGTTAACTAAAACGGTAGGTTCAATGAAACAATCATCTGCATCCGTCTTTCCTCCAAATAATACTTGAGCTCCCTTTTCTTTTGCATCCTCAACAAGTGATACAATTCGATCAAAATGACGGCGATTCACGATACGTCCATAATCCGCACTTTTAGCGATATTCTTACCATAAAATGATTCAACGGTAGCCTCTAACGCTTTCAAAAAGGAGAAATAATTCTTCTCGTGTAAATAAACATAATCAGGCGCAATACAGGTTTGGCCATTGTTCAAGAATTTACCCCAGGCTATTTTTGCAGCCGCTTCTTCCACAACCACCTCAGGACCAATAATTGCTGGCGATTTACCACCTAATTCTAAGGTTACAGACGTCAAATGCTTCGCAGCAGCTGCCATCACAACTTTACCAATTGCCGGGCTACCGGTAAAGAAAATATGATCAAATTTTTGCTCTAATAAAAACGTAGATACTGTTGCATCTCCCTCAAAAACAGCCACTTCACTTTTATCAAACAAGGATGAAATCATCTTTTGGATAAAACCAGACGTAGCAGGGCTTAACTCCGATGGCTTCAAAATCACAGCATTACCTGCGGCAATCGCATGAACCAAGGGACAAATGGATAAATTAAACGGATAATTCCAAGGGGATATGATCAAACAAAGTCCTTTAGCTTCGTATTGTACTAAACCTTTTGTTCCTAACAGCATCAAAGGCGTAGAAACCGATTGAGGTTTCATCCAGGACTTCAAGTTCTTTACAGTATGATTTATCTCTCGCTTAACACCTAACATTTCAGCAATTACCACTTCTGAAGCTGGCTTTTTAAAGTCAGCATATAAAGCATCGCATAGATCCTCTTTGTGTTGCATTAGATAGCTTTCGATTTTGCGTAATTTCTCAATTCGCTCGTTGGCGGATGAGGTGGACAAACGCAATAAAGCTGATTTCTGTAGGGTAAGAACGTCTAGAATTTGATTTTCCATTGCTAAAATATGAATTGTAATTTTTCTTCTAACTCATCAAAATAGTAATTGTTTCCACTCGGCTTGCGCAAGGAATGACCTGCCACATACCACAAACCATCACCGGGATAAACCGCTAAACTAGCTGTTTTACAATTTTGATTTGCTTTATCCGCTGAGAATTCAGCTATAAACACATGATTCATTAAATCTTGTAATTCGTCCCAATTAGAGAATGTTTTTTGACCTTCTTCGCTGTCTAGATAGGTAAAATTCAACGAGGCAAAAGACATTTCACCTTCAATCTTACGCCAATTACCTGACCGATCCTTGAATTGAAAACCCAAATAAAGAGGTAATTCACGACCATCAATCTCAAACATAGCCTGCATAAATTCTTGAATCAACGACTCTTGAGGCTCAAGATATAAAGGCACATTAGGCGTTGTATCATTGGCTTCTAAGGTGATAAATGGCTCCTGATCCTTTGGAGAACAAGAACCAGTCACATATTCTTGAAAGGAGGAAAGTAAACGATCTCTCCAAACCAAAGGTAAATCACCCGAATAATTCCAACTATCATCCGGCACTAATCCGTCCGCAATTAATTCTTCACGCGAAAAATCTGAACGATCGATGTATTGAATTTCAATAGCCACAGATGGCTTGTCTGTATCGAATTCGTTAAATGTAAATACCGCTTCTAAATGATAAGGCGCTGGCACATTAATGGGCGACTCATAAAATAATTTAAAGTTGCGGGATAATTTATTCGGGTTCATCTAAAGGGAATTAAGATACAAAGCTACGGTTTTCGCCGTATCAATTTTAGCACTGGTCGTATTTATAAAGGTAGGAAGACAAATGATTTCTTTGGGAATTTCATAAGAGGCCAAAAGATCCTCCGCCACATCAAAATATACTTTTTCCGCTGTTTCCACAAACAAGACTAACTTATTGCCCCAAAATGCATCTGGAATTCCTGCTACAAACAGTGGCAAGGACGTCTGCGATTTATATACCGCTTCTATTTTCTCTGGCTGCAATTTGATACCTCCAGAATTAATGACACGATCCAAACGTCCTTTTAATGTAAATCGTCCCGAACCTTGCATTTGAACTACATCACGCGTTTCAATCCACTTATTCTCCGTCACAGCAGCGCAAATTAATAAGCAATGTTCGTCATTTTGTGCAATTTGAACTCCGGGTAATGTTTGAAAATAAGTCTGATTCCAAGTTCTAAAGGCAATATGCGAAACGGTCTCTGTCATCCCATAGGTTTCATAAACAGGGAAACCATAGTCATTTCGTAACTTTTCCGGCACAGAGGCTCCACCCAAAAGAACTCCTTTAGCTCGTTGAAAATAGGTGTTAAGTTGTACCTCGGATTCGAGCATCGTTGCCCATTGCGTAGGAACAAAAGAAGCTAGGTGGATATCGGTAGGGGGGATTTGCTCCAGAGGGTTTTGGCAAGGTTCAACTAAAATCAACGCTAAATCGTGTACTAATGCCCGAACTAAAACCATGGCTCCAGCAATATAAGTGGGAGGCAAAGACAATAAGGCTACATCTTCTTTGGCTAATTTCAACCAATCCCCAGTCATCTGAGCAGATAAATACAATCGCTCTCTAGTGATGACGATAGGTTTAGGTTCACCTGTTGAACCCGACGTATGAAAGGTAAATTCCGTTTGACCCGCTTTCCATGACTCGCAAAAAGCGAAGACTTGCTGCTCAAATTCCGTTTCAGCCACAGGGAAATCCAAGAAAAGCGAAGTCAAATGACGCATATAATTAGAGAAACTTTCCAAAATTAACCAAACATTCTCTAATTTCGTGAGTTAATTAAGGGTATCCTTAAAGCAAACACCCCAGATGGTAGAAGATCCTTTTTTAAATCCCATTAATCCTGACAAAGTAGCCGAAAATCCGGGCTTGTTACCCTATGCCCATACGGCGGGTGGAGCTGTCATCAAACCAGATGATATGGGCAAGGTGAAGGGCCGTTCAGTGCTTGCCATGCGCCAGCAGACTGATCGCCAAATGAACCAGCTTTATGAACAAATGGAGGTTTTAGCGCGTCAGGCAAAATTATTAGCGGACCGAAAAGAAATTTCAGAACGCATTTATGATGCTGCCATGGGTTTTGAGCCTATCATCAGTGAAACCTATTATTTATACGAAAAGGAAGACGGATCAGACTTGATGTCCCTGGTGGCACCCGAAGAATGGGGCCGTTCTTTTAAATACAGCCGTTATTTAGCCAAAGTAAAATTATTAGCTGACCATACCTGGGAGGTAGAATACAACGACAAAAACGATTAATATATGATTTCATCATTCCCTTGGGAAACCATCAAAACTTATGAGGATATCTTGTTTCAATTCTACAATGGAATTGCGAAAATTTCCATCAATAGACCGCAGAAACACAACGCTTTTACGCCTTTAACCGTACAAGAAATGTCGGAGGCGATGGAATTAGCTCGTCAAGATCCAAGAGTAGGTGTCGTTATTTTAACGGGTGAAGGAGGAAAAGCATTCTGTTCAGGTGGAGATCAAAGTGTCCGTGGAGATGGGGGATATGTAGGAAAAGACACCGTACCACGTTTGAATGTTTTGGATTTACAACGCCAAATAAGAACCATCCCTAAGCCTGTTGTGGCTATGGTGGCTGGTTGGGCTATTGGTGGTGGTCACGTTTTGCATGTAATTTGTGACTTGTCTATCGCCGCTGAAAATGCCCGTTTTGGTCAAACTGGCCCGAATGTGGGTTCTTTTGACGGTGGTTTTGGAGCCTCATATTTAGCTCGAGTAGTGGGACAGAAAAAAGCGCGTGAAATTTGGTTTTTGTGCGATCAATACGATGCAAAAGAAGCGCTAGACATGGGTTTAGTAAACAAGGTGGTTCCATTAGAAGACTTAGAAAAGACTACCGTTGCTTGGTGCGAGAAAATTTTAGAAAAAAGCCCTTTAGCGCTTCGAATGTTAAAATCTGCCTTTAATGCAGAACTAGATGGTCAAGCGGGTATTCAAGAGCTGGCTGGAAATGCAACCTTATTATATTATTTGTCTGACGAGGCCAAAGAAGGTAAGAATGCCTTCTTAGAAAAAAGAAAGCCTGATTTCTCCAAATTCCCTAAATTCCCTTAATCATGAATTATTGGTTAGTAAAATCTGAGCCATTCAAATATTCCTGGGATGATTTCGTTAAGGAGGGGAAATCTGTTTGGGATGGTGTTAGAAATTACCAAGCACGGAATAATATGATGGCTATGAAAAAAGGCGATTGGGTCTTTTTTTACCATTCTAATGAAGGGATGGAGGTCGTGGGTTTAGCCGAAGTACAACGGGAGCATTTTCCAGATCCCACCACGGAGGACCCGCGTTGGGTAGTGGTGGAATTGATTCCAGTAAAAAAATTCGCTAAAACTGTGACATTGAAGGCGATGAAAGCAGATGATCGGTTATCCGGTTTAGCGCTCATCAAACAGTCCCGTCTATCCGTAACACCCGTCTCTAAAGCAGAATTCGACATTATTTTAAGTCTAGCTGAATAAAATATGAAATCGATCCGCCTCATCTTTGCATTATTACTGAGTAGTTTTTTCACTTTCGCCCAAGAAATGAAGCGAGTTGAAATTACTACTGGGTCAAATCAATTAGAAACGTTCTCCATTCCATTAGGAGAAAAAGGAGTGGTGGTCTTACATCATACGGGGAAGTCTGAATTTATCATCAGAAAATACAATACTGATTTAGAACAGGTCTGGATTCATCAAGGAAGCGTTGATGCAAATCTTGATTATGTGACTCATTGCTACGATGGAAGATATCTAAATTTGTTATTTAGCCGCTATAAAAGCAATAATTATTACATCGTTCGGGTAAATCCACAGGATGGCATATTAGAGAAATTTCAAATTTTTTCAGTCGAGAAAATGGAGATTTCAAACTTTAAGGCTTTGAATCAATCCTTGTTTATTGGAGGTATCGTTAATAATTCACCCGTGATACTCTTCACAAATCTTAGTGAAAAAAGAACCAGAATACTACCATCGGTTGTATCAGGACAAGCAGAGATCCAATCGATGGATTTAGATACTCTTCAACAGCAAATTAATGTTGTGTATTCCGTAGGTAAGAAGGCTAAAAACTACCAGTTAATATTGAAATCCTTTGATGAGGATGGTAATCAATTAGGAAGTATCAGTATGAATCCTAGTGAGGAATATGCTCAAATGAATGCCAAATCCACCCAATTGAACGATTCTTTACAGGTAGTCGTAGGTACTTATGGACATAAAGCCTCGATAGGTTCATCTAGAGGTCCTAGTTCGCAAGGCTTGTATTTCAGCTCTTATTTAGATGGCGATTTACAAGATTCTAAGTTCCACAGTTTTACCCAATTCAACAATTTCTTTAATTTCTTAGGCGACAAACAAAAAAATAAGCAAGAGAAAAAAATAAAAAGCAAGGAGGATAAAGGAGAAGAGTTTCGCTTAGATTACAGACTTTTGATGCATGAAATCATCAAAAAGGGAGATCACTACATCGTAGTGGCGGAAGCTTTTTATCCAGTTTATAAATACCTAAATAATTCCCCTTTTATTGGAAATTTTGGAATGTTAGGAGGCGGACTATTTTCACCGTGGAATATGTTATATAATCCATACCATTGGGGTTATGGATATTATGGATTGTATTCTCCTTTTTCAAGCTATTATAGCCCGTGGGGGTATAGAGGATTTAATTCATTTGGAAATAATCAGCAATTCGACGGATGGATATATACGCATGCGGTGATAGCAGAATTAGACGAAAAGGGTAATTTATTATGGGATCAATCTATTGATTTGAACAACATAAAAGAGGATAAACTAATTCAAAAGATAAAAACCTCTTTAAATGGGGATGCGCTTACGTTAACCTACCAAAGAGGGAATAACATCATTTCCAAGTACATTAGCGCTAGAGGCGAAACTGGAGAAGAAAAAATACAGGAATTAAGTAGCCAGAACGAAGGTGATAGAATTCGACGTCAGGAAAAATCTGATCTTAATTACTGGTATAACAATAATTTTATCGCTTCTGGCAACCAAATCATTAATAATTCTGAGGAAGGAAGACGCTCCGTGTATTTCCTTACTAAAATCCCATTGAACCCCTAAAATTTGAAAAATTCAGCTTCTATTTCGATTGAGACTCCCACATTTTGGGGAAAAAATTACGAATTAATAGACTCAGGAGGGTTCGAAAAGCTAGAGCAATTTGGAGCTTTCGTGGTGAGACGGCCTGAACCTCAAGCTGTTTGGCAGAAATCTCTTTCCGAAGAATTTTGGGCAAGTAAAGTTAATGCCTATTTCAAAAAAGAAAAAGGTAGTACAGAACGCGGTGTTTGGGAGGTGAAAAAAGGAGTTCCAGATAAGTGGTTTATGCCCTATAAATCAGATACGCTCGATTTAAATTTCAAGATTTCTTTATCTTCCTTTAAGCATGTTGGCATTTTCCCTGAACAAGCGTCCAACTGGGAGTTTTTAGCTAAAAATATTCCCTTATTAAAAACGCCTAAACCTAAAATATTAAACTTGTTCGCTTACACAGGAGGCGCTAGTTTAGCTTGCAAGCAAATGGGCGCAGATGTTACGCACGTGGATTCAGTTAAACCTGTCTTATCTTGGGCCAGAGAGAATATGGAAGTATCCAAGCTAGATAATATTCGTTGGATGGCAGAAGACGCGCTCAAATTCGTGAAAAGAGAGGCAAGACGCGGCAATTTCTACCAAGGTATTCTGTTAGATCCACCCGCTTATGGTCGGGGTCCAGAAGGGGAGAAATGGGTACTAGAGGAGCAAATCGATGATATGTTACGCTCTGTGAAGGAGATTTTGGATCCGAATGAACACATTCTATTAACGAACGTCTACTCGTTAGGATTTTCAACCTTAGTCGTAGAAAACTTAATGAAGGGAATTTTTAATGTGCCAGAACAGGCGGAATCTGGAGAGATCTTTTTGAATGATGAATACGATAAAAAACTCCCATTAGGAGTCTTTTATCGCTATCTATATCAATCTTAGTTTTTAGGATAAATCACACCTTTAGCTGCTAAAAGTGTATTTTTCATTAAAGAAACGATGGTCATCGGACCTACACCCTTAGGAACTGGGGTGATATAAGAGCATTTAGGAGCTACGTCATCAAAATCTACATCACCTTTCAAGGCAAAGCCAGATTTCTTTGTCGCGTCTTCCACGCGGGTTAAACCCACATCGATAACAACAGCACCCGGTTTAATGTGTGCGGCCTTGATAAATTCTGGTTTACCTAATGCTGCTACAACGATATCGCCTTGCGCACAAATTTCTTCTAAATTAGGTGTTCTAGAATGGGTTAAAGTAACGGTGCAGTTTCCTACAGGGTGATTACGTTGCATTAAAATGGACATAGGTAATCCTACGATTTGAGAACGACCTACTACCACGCAATGCTTTCCAGCCGTTTCAATCTTATAATAAGCTAATAAATCCAAAACTCCCTGAGGCGTAGCGGAGATGTATGCCGGCAAACCTTTGGCCATACGACCGATATTAATCGGATGGAAACCATCTACATCCTTAGAGGGATGAATCGTCTCCATCACTTTATCTGGATTAATATGGGCAGGAAGAGGTAATTGAACGATTAATCCATCCATATCTGGATTATCGTTTACTTTTTGCACTTCCGCTAGTAAATCAGCTTCAGAGATAGATGGGTCAAAACGCAAGAGGGTAGAAGCAAAACCTAATTCCTCGCAAGATTTCACTTTATTAGCTACATAGGTCTCAGATGCACCATTATTTCCAACGAGGATGGCCACTAAATGGGGGGCTTTTTGACCCGCTGCCACCATTTGTTTTACTTCTTCACCAATAGCGATTTTCATCGTTTCGGCCACCATCTTACCATCGATAATCTGACTCATATGCTTATTTTTTACGTGCTTTCTTAGGTGCAGGAGCCGCGTCGCCTAAGGCTAAACACTCCTCTAATGTTAAATCAGCTGGTTCAGTTCCTTTCGGAATCTTCACATTGCGTTTTCCAATTTGGATATAGGGGCCATACATTCCGTTGACAACCTTTACCATCTCATTCTCCGCAAATTCCTTAATGAATTTATTCGCGTCCACTTTACGCTTTGCCTCGATTAATTCAATCGCACGCGCTTGATCAATTGTAGCTAAATTATCTGTTTTAGCTAAAGAATAATACTTTCCATTGTGCTTTACATACGGACCAAAACGGCCTTTACCAGTCTCAATCAAGGAATTCTCAAAGTATCCAAGGCCGCCAGCTTCCGCATCTTTCAAGGCTTGCGCAATCACCGCAATCGCTTGATCTACTTCAATGGTGAATGGATCGTGTGTATCTGGTAAACTTGTAAACTTACCATCATATTTAATATAGGGCCCTAATTTTCCCGCACCGATAATGACCGACATATCGTTGTGAATCCCTACTTCACGAGGCAATTTAGGGCGTTCTAATAAGGCCAAAGCCTCTTCAAACGTCAATGTGCTCACCGACTGTGTCTTCGTCAAATTCGCAAATACAGGCTTTTCTTCC
>JBIIGE010000165.1:0-2508 GCA_044236555.1 Aquirufa sp. | reverse complement strand
GCCTCACAAAAGACTACCACATCGTCCTCGTCTCCTCCGGAGCCGTGGCCGCAGGAAAGGCATTTTTAACGAATTACAAAGGCACCCTTTCTGAACGAAAAGCTGCCGCCGCGATCGGAAACCCCATCTTAATCGCAAAATACAACCACTACTTCTCGAAATACGGCATCTCCATCGCCCAATCGCTTTGCGAACGCCACCACTTTTCCCGCCGCGAATCCTTCCTACAATTGAAGGAAACCTACCAGGAACTTTGGAAAAGCAACGTCATTCCGATCGCAAATGAAAATGACGTCGTCTCAAATACCGAACTAAAATTCTCCGACAACGACGAACTCGCGACCCTCATCGCCACCGGCTTTGGCGCAGAAAAACTCTTAATATCCACCTCCGTGGGCGGCCTATTAGACGCAAACCGCGAAATCATCCGCCACGTACCTAAAATCGACGCTTCCACCTTATCCGTCGTTTCATCCGACACCTCGTCCACAGGACTAGGCGGCATGATCTCGAAACTCACCTTCACCCGCCTTGCCATGCGCTTAGGCATCAAGGTCGTCATTTTCGGATTAGATAACGCAGGCGGAATCGTCGACGCCCTTCATGAAAAAATAGGCACTGTCTTCGAAGCAGGCAAAGCCAGCCTCACCGCCCGCCAAAAATGGCTCGCCGCCGGCAGCCTCATCACCGGCAAAGTAGTCCTAGACAAAGGCGCCGTCAATGCCATCAACTCCCGCAAAAGCCTACTGTCCGTCGGCATCACCGAAATCCTCGGCGATTTCTTAAAGGGCGAAGTGATTGAATTATTAGATTCCACTAAAACCCCATTCGCAATTGCAAGGGCAAGATGCTCGAAGGCAGAGTTGGAAGGGGCGAGTTCGGGAGTGGAGGTAGCCAATGCCGACGATATTGTTTTGATTTGACCGGCCAAAGTGGCCTACGTCATACTTTATGCCGGTCAAATCAAAACAATTCTCTTTATCTCTACTCTCTACTCTATAACCTCTTCTCTTTTACAGGATAAAGTATGCATCCGCTTCGCGGATTCGTATAAGAAATGTTTTGTACTTAAAGCAAAAATGGGACCTGAGTCCCATTTTTTAACCAACTTTATTCTTTTTGCTTTATGCTCTATGCTTTAAATCTCTACTCTCTACTCTATAATCTATTATTTACTGTCCACTGACCACTGTCTACTAGCTAAATTTAATTTTAAGGCATCCGCCTTAAAATTAAATTTAAGCTATCACCACCGCTCTCCCAGCATCCACATCCTGCTCCACCGTCTTGTACTTCACATCTTCTTTGATAGTTCCGTCTATGTATTGAACAGTCACGCGTTGGTTACGGTCGGCGATTTTGATCGCTTGGCGAGGTGCCGCGCGTTCTACCGATGGGGTTGATGGGTCGTGGTATTCCTCTTGTGATCCGGCTAGGCCACCTAGAAGAGAAGAAATGGCATCGTCTTTGCTCATTTGCAATTTGGGTGCTTTCTCTTTTGGTGCTTTGGCAGCGGATTGATTCGTTTGTTGAACTGCTGGAATTTCGGCTTTGATCACAAAGCTGATGGTATCCATGTTCACGCGGGAAACGAAACGTTGGAACAAGTTTACGGATTCGAATTTGTAGATCAATAAAGGATCTTTTTGTTCGAATACGGCGTTTTGAACCGATTGTTTCAAGTCGTCCATCTCGCGTAAGTGCTCTTTCCACTCTTGGTCGATAAGCGATAAAGTGATGAATTTCTCCATCTCTTTTACCACTTCTTTACCTTGTGATGAGATGGTTTTATCTGCATCTACGACGATTCCGGTGGTCATTTGGCCATTGCTGATCGGCACTTGGATGCCGGAGTAGCCGTGTTGTTTTGCTTCCTGAGCCACCTGAATGACTTGAGAGGCGATGACCTCGTTTTTCGACTTGTAATGTTGCTCTGCGGCGATGAATAATTGTTCCGTTTTTTGGTCATTATTCAATTTATTGAACGCTGACGCATCGAATGGCGGCTCTATGCCTAATAATTCAATCGTTTTTAATTCGAAATCATCGTAGCTCGTGTAACCTGTCGTGATGTCGCGGCATACGTCGAACAAAATGTTGATGATATCTAGTGAGAGTCGCTCGCCTAAAAGGGCGTTTTGGCGACGTTTGTAGATGGCGTTACGTTGGTAGTTCATGACGTCATCATATTCTAATAGACGTTTACGAATGCCAAAGTTATTTTCTTCCACCTTCTTCTGTGCTCTCTCAATCGACGAGGTGATCATCGAGTGTTGGATTACTTCGCCTTCTTCCATGCCCAGGCGATCCATCACTTTCGCGATACGATCTGATCCGAAAAGACGCATCAAGTTATCTTCTAGGGAAACGAAGAATTGTGAGGAACCCACATCCCCTTGACGACCGGCACGACCACGTAATTGGCGATCGACGCGACGTGATTCGTGGCGCTCGGTACCGATGATGGCTAGACCACCTGCCGACTTAGACTCTGGACTTAATTTAATA
>JBIIGE010000164.1:0-2509 GCA_044236555.1 Aquirufa sp. | reverse complement strand
CTATAGGTGCAGCTCAAGCTAAGAAATTAAATGGTGACAAATCGTCTGTTTTCTGTTTAATGGGGGATGGAGAGCAAAATGAAGGTCAAGTCTGGGAAGCGGCAATGTATGCTCCACATCACAAAGTAGATAATTTGATTGCTATCATTGACGAAAATGGTCAACAAATTGATGGTCCTACGGAGAAGGTTATGAGTAACCTTGATTTACAGGCTAAATACGAGGCATTTGGTTGGAATGTGATGCGTATGGACGGTAACAATGCGGAGGATATTCAAAATACGTTGAAAAAGGCCAAGGCTGAATTAGGTAAAGGTTCTCCTATCATGATTATCATGAAAACGGAAATGGGTGCGGGCGTAGATTTTATGATGTATTCACATAAATGGCACGGTGTAGCTCCCAATGACCAACAATTACAAGACGCTCTTGCGCAATTAGAAGAAACTTTAGGCGATTATTAATCAGATAGAAATGGCATTATTTACCTACGAAACAAAAAAGGATACCCGCTCTGGTTTTGGAGCTGGAATGGAGTATTTAAGTCAGCATAACCCTAAAGTGGTCGCATTATGTGCTGATTTAATTGGTTCATTGAAATTAGAAGGATTCATTAAGAATAGCCCAGAGCGTTTTTTTCAAACAGGTATCGCTGAAGCGAATATGATTGGTATTTCAGCGGGCTTGACTTTAGGGGGCTTTATCCCTTTTGCAACGACATTTGCAAACTTTGGAACAGGTCGTGTTTACGATCAAATTCGTCAGTCAGTTGCCTATTCTGGGAAGAATGTTAAAATCTGTTGTTCACATGCCGGTCTAACGCTAGGCGAGGATGGAGCTACGCATCAAATTTTAGAAGATATAGGATTAATGAAAATGTTACCAGGAATGGTAGTCATTAATCCTTGTGACTACAATCAAACAAAGGCAGCTACTATCGCCATTGCTGATTATGAAGGTCCGGTTTATTTACGCTTTGGTCGTCCAGTAGTACCTGTATTTACACCAGAAGACCAGACATTTGAAATCGGTAAAGCAGTACACTTAGTGGAGGGTACAGATGTCACTATTTTAGCAACGGGACACTTAGTGTGGGAGGCTATTCTAGCGGCAGAGACTTTATTGGAGAAAGGAATAAAAGCAGAGGTAATTAATATTCACACGATTAAACCTTTAGACGTTCAAGCTATTTTAGCATCCGTTAAAAAGACAGGTTGTGTTGTTACCGCTGAAGAACATCAATATAATGGTGGGCTAGGGGATTCTGTTGCGCAGTATTTGGCGATGAATCATCCTACACCGATGGAATTTGTGGGTGTAAACGATTCCTTTGGTGAATCTGGAAAGCCAGCAGAATTAATGGAAAAATACGGTTTAAATGCTGAAGCTATCGTGGCCAAAGCGATTAAAGTAATGGCACGTAAGTAATTCTTAAAAAGGATATCCGATACCAATATTAAATTCAATTGGGTTTTGTCCTCCTTCGAAAGAAGTTTGCGGCAGAACCCATTTTTTATTTGCAGCATTAGCTGGATTGATCACTTTTGTCGCTAAATCAAGGCGTAATAAAAAGAAATCAAAATCCCAACGTAGACCGAATCCAGTCCCGACCGCAATTTGATTATAGAATTCATTTAGTTTAAAGTGTGTACTTCTTTCAGGGTTACCTTGGCTAAAGTTCCAGACATTTCCAGCGTCGATAAAGAAGGCTCCATTCATTTGCCCAAATAGGGAAAACAATTTAAAGCGGTATTCAAGTGAACTTTCTAGCAGAATACTTCCCGGTTGTTCTACTAAATTAGACGCTGCAACATAAGATCCAGGTCCTAAACGACGTGGTTTCCACGCTCTGACGCTAGATGGCCCACCGATGAAGAAGTTCTTTTCATAGGGTAACTGATACCCATTATCTGCTCCATACGAGTATGCTACACCTCCCACTAATTTGAAAGCAAGTTGAGATTGATGATTTACGCCTAATAATTTATACTTTCTAAAATCAAAGTTGAATCGCAAGAATCGGTAAAATTGAATTTCTTCACTACTTTTTAAAAAGTCTGTCACGAAATTAAATCGATAATTAGGCATAAAATTCAGCGTAGATCCACCTGACTCTAAACCTATTTGAAAAATTTTACCATTTTTCAGTTCATTACTTGGTTGAATATCTCGGTAGAGATACTGCATGGAAACACTTGAAACAAAGCTTGGATTAAAACTACGGTATAAGTTATTCCCTTTTTCTTTTAACTCTTGTAAATAATCAATAAAAGCATCAGATGTTGTTGTGTTAGGATAATTGGTATTCAGAATATTTAAATCAATAGGGGAGAAAGTGAAAAAACTATGCTCTGATTTTTGCCACGTATAGCGTTGAAATATGGAAAAGTTAGTTCGTTGGTATTCTGGTCTATTAATATAATCGAATCCAACACCTATAGAAGTTCTCGCTCCATAGTGTGATCCAATTAATGAAATTAAGCTTTTAGGTAGGTATAAAGTAGGGAAG
>JBIIGE010000163.1:0-2527 GCA_044236555.1 Aquirufa sp. | reverse complement strand
CAAGTTTTCAGCGTTTCCTCTGCCGATTTTTTACATAGAATTAAGGAAAATATCCACCTGGAGGTCTACTTTAGAAAAGCACTAACCGCTTATTTACTTAAAAATGAAAAGCTTTTAGTCGAAATGGCTTATCAAAGTCTCAGAATGCGCGTTGCGATGGTTCTAGTTGAGTTAGCTGACACCTATGGAAAAAGTCATTCAGAGCCCCTAGTTATCAAATTATCGAGAGAAGATCTGGCCTCTCGCGTGGGAACTGCCACTGAGTCGGTTATCAGAACGCTGAGTGACTTTAAAAAAGAAGGATATTTGGATGTAAAAGGAGGCGAAATGACACTAAAAAACATCGACGGTCTCGCGAAACTCAAATATTAGTTAAACGGATGACAGATAATCGGACTCAGGCTTGAATGAGTTAAATAGTCTGAATACGCCATCCCAATTCCCCAAGCACCTCTAAACAAGAGCACACCCGCTACTAACCAACCTAGGTATTGAAAAGCAGGCAGTTTCTTTAATTTTCCTGCACCCCAAAGATAGATTTGCAAAGCGGGCAATGTCGCAATTCCGAGTAAAATCATGCTGAAAGAACCATAAAGAGGATTTGGTTGAATTAAAGCTACAGTTAAACCAGCAACGACAAGCCCACAAGGTAATAGTCCATTTGCCATCCCCAACACAAAATAGCCACTAGGCCCCATTTTAGCACCTAATTTCTGTAGCTTTTTGCCTATCGATTGATGTAAAAATGCCAGTGGCCCCTCTCCTATGTTTTGGCTAATTAATAGTAAAATCAGGATTCCAGCTAGTAGGTAATAATAGGACCATAACGTAGGGAACAGCCATATGGAACCTATTCCAGCGACAAAATAGCCTAAAATGCCATACATAAATATTCTCCCCAATGGATACAAAATCAGTCTTGCCGGAGATTTTCCACGCGCATTAATTTGGGCCACGATGGGACCGCACATGGCAAAACAATGCCAGCTGCCCGCTAATCCAATGAGAAAGGTATAATACCAGGTGTACATTAGGGGGCTACAATTCGTTGTTCTTTTACATAGCTTTTACCCTCTTTTTCCCATTGCAGGCTTACATTCCAAGGGCCTTTAATGAGGAAGTCCGTGTTTATGAAGGCTAGCCCAGCCGTATCCGCAGTGATTTCAATAGTCTTATCTAAAGCCGCATTTGAAGGACGGTAAAAAACCAGTTTGCCTTTGCTTACCCCAGCTGGGAATTGAACTTTAGCTTGTCGAAAATCTGCAGAATATTCCCATGTAGCCTTTACCGCTAAAGCGGATGTTTGTTCTCGTTCTTTGATTTTTTGCTGAAATGCCTGTCCGTCGGCATAGTAGTTTTTGCCTACTAATTCGATAGATTCTTTGGACATATGTACATAAAAATAGGCCATAAATGCTCCAAAAAGTACAAAGGTGACAATAATTCCATGTCCCCAGTTAAAGCTGAATTTATTCATCAGGTTGTATAAAGCTAGTTTTGATTATTTCTTTTTTTCCACTGGTTTCGGTAATCGATACCGGTACTTTTTCACCATTTTCCCATTCTCCTCGTTTAATCCGCAAGAAGAACTCGCCTTTCGCCATTTTTCCAGGGTTCACTTGATCAATAGGTTTCCCCACCCAAATTATTTGAAAAGCCTCCGGAGCATCAATTCTAAAGCTTTGCTTTTCCATGGACTTATTCAATATTCCCATTTGGTATAAATTACTTACCTCGTTCCTCTTTTCATCTACTTGAAAAATCATTCCAGGAGTACGTAATAAGGTTGTTTCAAAATTAGTCCGAGTCACTAGCATATAACTTAGGCCTGCGATGATAAGGGCTAAAGCTGTGCTGTAGGCTCCAATTCTAAAAGTGAATTTCAGTTTTTGGCCTGAATTAACACCATTTAAGGAGTCATAGCGGATTAAACCTTTGGGTTGATGGGTTTTCTCCATCACTGTATCACAGGCATCAATACAGGAGGTACAACCAATACATTCTAATTGATTGCTTCCATTTCTGATATCGATACCTGTAGGACAAACACGAACACACCAATGGCAATCAATGCAGGCTCCCTTTTCCTCTCCTTTTCCTCGTGGTTCTCCCCTCTGATGATCGTATTGAACTAAAATAGAATTATTGTCCAATAAAACGCCTTGAAGTCTCCCATACGGACAAACAACCATACAGACCATTTCTCTAAAGCGCGCAAAAACGAAGTAAAAGACTGCTGTAAAAAGAATGATGGCTACTAATCCGCTTATATGATTTAGAGGTGATTCTGTTACGAGTTTCAACCACTCTCTTTTGCTGATGATATACATCAAAAAGGTATTCGCAATGGCGAAAGACAGTAGAACGAACAAGGTGTGTTTTATGCTCCTTTTTGCCATTTTTTCTGCTGTCCATGGAGCCTCTGCTAGCTTTCGTTGTGCCTTATCATCCCCATCAATCCAATATTCGATTTTCCGAAATAACATTTCCATAAAGATAGTCTGCGGGCAAGCCCAGCCACACCAAA
>JBIIGE010000162.1:0-2549 GCA_044236555.1 Aquirufa sp. | reverse complement strand
ACTCGGGTCGATTTTTAAACTATTTCCCCAAGACGATATTCACAATACGCTTCGGAACTACGATCACTTTCGACGGCGTCTTACCCTCTAAGTGTTTCGTCACTTGATCATTAGCTAATACAGCTGCTTCAATCTCTGCTGGGGTTGCCGTAACTGGGAATGCGAGCGTTAATTTCACTTTACCATTAAATGAAATTGGGTAATTGAAATCATTCTCTTCTAAGAAAGCTGGATTAAATACCGGGAATGATGCATACGATATACTTCCCTCCTTTTCACCCAAAGCTCCCCACAATTCTTCTGCGATGTGCGGTGCATAAGGAGATAATAATATAACCAATTCGCGAAGTACGGATTTCTTCGAGCATTTTAAGGCGCCTAAATCATTCACACAGATCATTAAAGTTGAAACGACGGTATTAAACGAGAAGCGATCTAAATCATCTTGAACTTTGCGTATCGCAGTGTGCAATACTTTCAATTCCTCCGGAGTCGCAGGTGCGTCCACTAGTTTAGAAGTATTGGTATTGTCATCAAAGAATAAACGCCAAACCTTGCGCAAGAAATTATGCGATCCAGAGATACTATTCGTATTCCAAGGCTTGAATTGCTCTAAAGGTCCTAGGAACATTTCGTAGACACGAAGGGTGTCTGCGCCGTATTTGGCAATTAAATCATCCGGATTCACGACGTTAAACTTCGACTTCGACATCTTCTCTACTTCCCAACCGCACACATATTTGCCGTCCTCTAAGATGAATTCCGCGTCCGCAGGCACGTCATTTCGTGATTTTTTGAAAGCATCCAGATCTAACACATCGTTCTCTACGATGTTCACATCCACGTGAAGTGCTGCCACATCGTATTGATCTTTTAAGCCGTGAGAGACAAAAGTGACTTTGGCTGAATCCTTTAATCGATAAACGAAGTTCGAACGACCTTGAATCATCCCTTGGTTGATTAATTTCTTCGCAAATTCCTCTTCGGGCACATAACCTAAATCTTTCAAGAATTTGTTCCAAAAACGAGAATACAACAAGTGACCCGTCGCATGCTCAGATCCTCCAATGTATAAATCCACCGCTTTCCAGTAGTTAATCGCCTCTTTCGAAGCGAATTCACCCTCGTTCAAGGCATCCATGTAACGGTACCAATACCAAGAGGAACCGGCCCAACCTGGCATCGTAGACCACTCGTAATCATATAGACCTTTGTATTTCCAATCGGCAGCTGCACGACCTAATGGCGGCTCACCGGTTTCAGTAGGCAGGTATTTATCAATCTTAGGTAATTCTAGTGGCAATTCTGATTCCTCAATTAAATAAGGCAATAATTCACCCGTTGCTGTTGGTTTGAAATAGACTGGAACGGGTTCTCCCCAATAGCGTTGGCGGCTAAACACCGCATTGCGCATACGGTATTGTACTTTCCCTTTTCCTATCCCCTGCTCTTCTAACCAGGCGATTAATGTATTCGTGGCTTCTTTATAGCCCATTCCATTAATCATTCCCGAATTGATGTATTTTCCCTCTTTCGTAGGATCAGCTTGCTTGTCGATGTCTTTTTGGCCATCTAAAATGGCAGGAATCGGCAAATCGAAATGTTTTGCAAAGTTCCAATCACGTTGATCACCAGAAGGTACTCCCATCACCGCACCCGTTCCATAACCGGCTAACACATAGTCTGCAAGGAATAAAGGAACGCGCTCTTGGTTCACAGGATTAATCACATAGGTTCCCGTAAATACTCCTGAAACGGTTTTTACTTCAGAGACACGGTCGAGTTCAGAGCGAGTTTTGGCCCAATTCACATACTCCTCTACCGCCTGTTTTTGTTCAACAGTAGTCAATTCTGCTACCCACTCGTGCTCAGGTGCTAACACCATAAAAGAGACACCGTAAATAGTGTCCACACGCGTAGTAAATACTTTTATCTTCTTATCCGAAACGTTTTCAATGGCAAATTCCACATCCGTTCCGATGGATTTTCCAATCCAATTACGTTGCTGCTCTTTCAAAGAATCAGCCCAATCTACCTCGTCAAGTCCACGTAACAAACGATCGGCATAGGCTGTAATGCGCATGGACCATTGGCGCATTTTCTTCTGCTCCACTGGATAACCGCCACGTTCAGAAACACCGTCTTTCACTTCATCATTCGCTAAGACCGTCCCTAATTGTGGGCACCAATTCACCACGGAATCATCTAAATAAGCTAATCGGAAACTCAATAAATAGGCATATTGCTCGTCCGCAGACATCGCATTCCATTCTTGAGCTGTAATTCGAGAAACCTCCTCATCACAAACGGCTTTTAATCCGATCGAACCTTTGGCCCCTAAAATAGTCTTTAAGGTTTCAATCGACTCCGCTTTATCTGTTTCTTGGTTATACCAAGAATTAAATAATTGCATGAAAATCCACTGTGTCCATTTATAATAAGACGCATCAGAAGTGCGCACCTCCCTCGACCAATCGAAGGAGAAGCCCATATTCTTTAATTGTTCGATGTAGCGCATGATATTTTGCTCCGTCGTGATAGCTGGATGC
>JBIIGE010000058.1:0-9577 GCA_044236555.1 Aquirufa sp. | reverse complement strand
TTCCCGAATTAGCCAGCAGAGCTCATCAAAAATCGATCATCCCTGTCGTGACAGAGGCCCTGCAAAAAGCAAATATAAACAAAAATGAACTGAATGCCATTGCCTTCACAAGGGGCCCTGGGCTTTTGGGAGCTTTATTAATCGGCACCTCCTTTGCGAAATCCTTAGCACTTAGCCTAAATATTCCCTTAATCGAGGTAAATCATATGCAGGCGCACGTTTTGGCTCATTTCATTGAGGACCCTAAGCCTGCATTTCCCTTCCTTTGCCTGACCGTCAGTGGTGGACACACCCAATTGGTCTGGGTAAAATCAGCTCTCGACATGGAGGTTATTGGCGAAACGCAGGACGATGCGGTGGGCGAAGCCTTTGACAAAACCGCGAAATTGATCGGCCTGCCTTACCCTGGTGGTCCATTAATCGATAAGCTTTCCAAAGAAGGTAACCCCGACCGATTCCCCTTCTCGCTTGGCGAAATGCCCGGCCTCAACTTCAGTTTCTCCGGCATCAAAACAGCCATCCTTTACTTCCTCCAAAAAGAAGTCAAAAGCAACCCGAACTTCATCGAAGAAAACAAAGCAGACATCTGCGCCTCCGTTCAAAAATCACTCATCGACATGCTCCTTCGCAAAACGAAGAAAGCCATGAAAGAAATGAATTGCACTCAAATCGCCATCGCGGGTGGTGTATCCGCTAATTCTGGTTTGCGTTCAAGACTTACCGAAATGGGACAAGAATTAGGTTGGGAGGTTTTCATCCCAGCCTTCAGTTACTGTACCGATAACGCAGGAATGATCGCCATGGCGGGACATTTCAAAGCGGAAGCCGGGGAGTTTTGTGGGCAGGATGTGAGTCCGATGGCGAGGTATTCGCTGTAAGAGAGTAGAGAGTATAGATTAGAGAGTAGAGAGTAGAGCATAAAGAATAAAGAATAAAGTTGGGATCACCTTCGGTGATACATTCAGAAATATTTCTAAAGTCATCAAAAAAGCGGCAATTGCCGCTTTTTTGATTCAACCTTTATTCTTTGTGCTTTAAACATTTCACAAATCCATCGCCTACGGCGACTCCTACTTTGTGCTTTATGCTTTGAGTTCTTTTAAAGCATTCCAAAACGCCATCTTCAACGTCTTCTCCGCATCCGTCAACGAAGAAATGTAGCGAGGAAAGAAATAGACTAATTTTGATTCGATTTTTTCGATCTCGGTGGTAGGTAGTTCTCCTTGCCAGACGGCAGGTTGTTGACCGATGAAAATATAGCGCTGAGCACTCGTCTCTTTTAAGAATTCCGTGAAGCTCGGCTCTTCATCTGTCGGTGTATAAACAGACCATTCTGCAGGCCCTAAAACTAAGGGAGGAGCAGAGAAAATGAGTTTAAGGCGAGAGAGTTCGGCTTCGGCGATTTGGCCTACGACTACCCAAGGAGTATCGATTTTAGGCTTAATAGCCGCTATTGTATCGGGTGTAACTTCCAAAACAGGGGATTCCGCTAGCTGTGCCTCTGACTTATCCTGCGGGACCCAGTAGATCTCGTCGAATTTGTACAAATCTGCTAATGAAATTCCCTCCATTTTGATGGTTTATGCTAATGAACCACGTAACACACAAGCCTCGCGGTCTGGACCAGTCGAGATGAAGTTAATAGGTAGGTTCAAGTGTTTTTCTAAGAATTTGATGTAGTCAGCAAGTTCAACTGGCAACTCATTAAAGTCACGCATTCCTTCTAAGCTGCAAGCCCAGCCTTTCAAAGTTTCGTACACCGGCTTCACTTTGATATCAGTGATTTCGAAAGGAATTTGGTCAGTGATTGTCCCATCCGGCATTTCGTATGCCGTGCAAACTAGGATTTCGTCAAAGATATTCAAGACGTCCGCCTTCATCATAATTAATTGAGTTACCCCATTAATCATCATTGCATATTTCAAGGCTGGTAAATCGATCCAACCGCAACGGCGTGGACGACCTGTTGTAGAACCGAATTCGCGGCCTTCTACACGCATGCGCTCGCCTACTTCATCTTCTAATTCTGTTGGGAATGGACCCGATCCTACGCGAGTCGCATAGGCTTTAAAGATACCGAAAACCTCACCTATGTTTTTAGGTGCAACACCTAAACCTGTACAAGCGCCAGCGGTTATCGTATTGGATGAAGTCACGAAAGGATAAGAACCAAAATCTACGTCCAATAAAGAACCTTGAGCGCCTTCCGCTAAAATAGTTTTACCCGCATTGATCGCGTGGTTCACGGAGTATTCTGAATCCACTAAGTGGAACTCTTTCATGAAAGCAACGGCTTCGAAGAATTCCTTCTCGGCTGCGGCTAAATCGTATTCGAATTTGTATACATCTAAAATCGCTTTATGGCGATCAACTAATGCGTTGTATTTGGCAGAAAAATCAGGTGAAATCATATCCCCCACACGTAATCCCTGGCGAGAGATTTTGTCCGTATAGGTAGGTCCGATTCCTTTTAAAGTAGAACCAATCTTCGCGTCGCCTTTTGCCTTTTCATAGGCCGCGTCTAATAAACGGTGAGTAGGCAAAATGATCGAGGCCTTCTTCGAGATCTCTAAGTTCTTGCGAAGATCTAAATTGAAATGCGCTAAACCGTCAATCTCTTTTTTGAAGATGATGGGATCCAAAACCACGCCGTTACCGATAATGTTTTGAACTTCTTGGCGGAAAATTCCGGATGGAATTTGATGTAAAACGTGCTTAAATCCGTCGAATTCTAAGGTGTGACCTGCATTAGGTCCGCCTTGAAAACGAGCCACTACTTGATATTTAGGTGCGAGAACGTCTACGATCTTTCCTTTCCCCTCATCACCCCATTGTAAGCCTAATAATACATCAACTGCCATAATATTGTTTTATTCTTGATTTCTTGCTTGGTAATTTGCTCTGTGTTCACAGCTCTTGTTCGTACAAGAACCGTAAAAAATAAGGGAATGGTGCATCACATTGAATTGCAGCATTTCGCCTACTAAACTTTGGATAGTTTGAACCCGAGGATCACAAAATTCAGTGACTTTGTGGCAATCGGTACATATTAAATGATCGTGTTGACGACGTCCGTAGGATTTTTCGAATTGTGCTTGATTGCGACCGAACTGGTGTTTCACCACTAAATCGCATTCCACTAACACATCGAGCGTATTGTAAACAGTAGCCCTAGAGACTTGGTATTTCTTGTTTTTCATGGAGATATACAACTCCTCCACATCAAAGTGATCGTCCCGTAAATAGATCTCTTCCAGTATCGCAAAGCGTTCTGGAGTCTTCCGCAAACCCTTGTTTTCTAGGTAGGCTGTGAAGATCTTTTTTACTGAATCTAGTTTATCTAATTCTTGGGACATTTATGGGAAAAAAACGACGTAAAATAAGCAAAAATAACGGACATAAACTAAGAAATTTTCCGTTCCACCTCAATTACACCGGGAACTTGTTCCATTTCTGCACTTAGGCTATCAAGGTGATCGGTGTCTTGTACCATGAGTGATATTTGGCCTTCAAAAAGTCCATCTTTTACCCCAATATTCAGACCCGTTATATTGACTTGCAACTTCTCTGAAATCAAGCGAGTTACGTCATTCACCAAACCTACGCGATCGATGCCTCGGATGATCAAATCAACAACAAAAGACATGGAAATTTGAGAGGTCCATTGTGCCTTAATGACGCGGTCACCATGGCGTGAAAGTAATTCAGGTGAATTAGGGCAAGCGGCTCGGTGAATTTTTATCCCTTCATTAATGGTCACAAAACCAAAAACTTCATCCCCAGAAATAGGATTACAGCACTTTGCTAAGGTATAATCCACCTTATCCATGTCCTCTCCGATCAATAAGGTATCTGATTCCTTTCGCTCCTTGTGGTATTCTTGCATCTCCTTTCTGAAGGATTTGCTATCCACGATAGGCGCTTGAATTGCTTTCTCTGCCTGCTTTCTTTCGTGTAGTTCACGATCTAATTTCCAGTGTTTGAGTTGATCAATGTTGATGTAGGCTTTGCCAAAACGGTAGAATAAATCGTTCGCATCTTTGGCATTAAAATAAGCCCGCAACTGATTCGTAATCTCTAAGGTTAACATCGGGAAACCCAGGTGCTTCAAGCGATGTTCGATTAAATCGCGCCCCTTAATCAGGTGTGATTTATTCTCCTCCTTGATGAAGTCTTTTATCCGCGCTTTCGCCTTCGTCGTAAACACGATCCGCAACCAGTCTTCTGACGGCTTTTGCTTAGAGGAGGTTAAGATTTCGATTTGATCTCCATTCTGCAATTTATGCGACAAAGGCACGAGCTTGCCCCCCACTTTAGCCCCGATACAACGCGCCCCCACCTCCGAGTGAATCTCGAAGGCAAAGTCTAAGGCAGTGGCTCCGGATTGCAAGACAATCAACTTCCCTTTTGGACTAAATACAAAAACCTCCTCATGGTAAAGTGAGTTCTTAATGTCCTCCACTAATTCCACCGCAGACTGGCTCTTGTCATTCGCTTCGATGGCTTCCCTAACCTGAGACAGCCAAGACTCAAATGCCTCGCTTGTCCGCGTGTCCGTTCCTTTGTATTTGAAGTGGGCCGCCACCCCTTTCTCTGCAATCTCGTCCATTCGTTTCGAACGGATTTGAACTTCTACCCAGCGACCTTCTTTGTCATGCCCGAAAGGCATACTCATCACCGTGGTGTGCAAGGACTCATACCCATTCGATTTAGGCGTCGAAACCCAATCCTTCAAGCGACTCGGATTAGGTTGGTAATGATCGGTGACCACCGAATACACCTCCCAACAATCACTTTTCTCCCGCTCTACTGGCACGTCAAGAACGACACGCACAGCAAAAAGGTCATATATCTTTTCAAAAGGAACATTCCCTTTTTTGATTTTATTGTAAATGGAAAAGATGGACTTTGGCCGACCTTTAATCGTATAGTTCAAGCCTCGCTCATCCAAGGTTTTCTTAATGGGCTTGATGAAATTTTCCACAAAGCTTTCTCTGCTTCGTTTG
This sequence comes from Aquirufa sp., assembly GCA_044236555.1. GTDB lineage: Bacteria > Bacteroidota > Bacteroidia > Cytophagales > Spirosomataceae > Aquirufa. Next base: position 4,571 of record JBIIGE010000058.1, on the reverse strand, counting down.
TTTTCCGTCAAATTATGGGCGATTTCCTTGTAGGCTTCCGGCTCAGTATGCTTTAACCCTAAATCCTCTAACTCGGATTTAAACGCATTTAAACCCAAACGGTGAGCTAAGGGCGCATACAGATAGATGGTTTCAGACGCAATTTTCAACTGCTTTTCTTTCGCCATGCTCGTCAGAGTTCGCATATTGTGCAGACGATCGGCGAGCTTAATTAGGATAACGCGAATATCATCCGAAAGCGTCAATAACATCTTCCGAAAATTCTCTGCCTGTTGCGAGGTTCCATATTCAAACGTACCGGCAATTTTCGTTAGTCCATCGATAATCGCAGCAATCTTAGGATTGAATTGTTTTTCAATGTCTGCCAAAGTCGTATCCGTATCCTCGACCACATCGTGCAAGAGCGCCGCAATAATCGACGTGGTCCCTAAACCGATTTCTTCCACGCAGATTTGGGCAACAGCTAAAGGATGGTAGATGTAAGGTTCGCCCGACTTACGGCGCATGTCTTTGTGCGCCTCCGCAGAAATCAGGAAGGCTTTTTTAATTTGCTTCGCATCATCGTCTTTTAAAAAAGGCTTCGCTGTCCGCAATAATTTGCGGTAGCGCTTTAAAATCTCTAAACGTTCCTTTTCTAAATCTATCTGCATCACCTTATGCTTTTGTAATTAAGGCCACAGCCATGGCTGAAATTCCTTCTGCTCTACCCACAAATCCTAATCCTTCAGAGGTCGTAGCCTTCAGAGAAATTTGGTCTACATCCACTCTCATCACTAACGCTAAATTATCTTTAATCGCCGGAATAATGGGATTTAACTTCGGTTGATCTAAAATCACCGTCACGTCAGCATTCGACAATTCCCAACCCGCTTCGCGAATCATCTCCATCACTTTTTTCAACAAAAGTGTGGAGGCAACCCCCTTCCACAGAGGATCTTTATCTGAAAAATGGTACCCGATATTGCGCATGTTCGCGGCGCCTAAAAGGGCATCACATAACACATGGCAAACCACATCCGCATCTGAATGACCTAAAGGCCCTTTTTCGGACGGAATTTCTACTCCACCTAAGATACAAGGACGTCCTTCTACCCAGCGATGTACATCATAACCTTGACCTACGCGAATTTTCATTTAGCCTTTTTTTTATAGTATAATGTATTCGATTTGCCTTCAATAAACAACCGATGCGCCCATTTTTCCAAATCTTGCGTCTTTACCGCCTCCATCTTTTCCGCCTCCCTATTCACTAAATTCGCATCGCCTGCATTAGCAGCCATGGCTAAATTCATTGCTCGATTTAGGACTTCCACCTCACCAAAAACCAAACTCGCCTCCGATTGGTTCTTCACCATCTGCAAATCTTTCTCGGCAATTTTCATCGAAGCGAAATCTCTTATCGCCTTTTCTAAAGCGGCCTCCGCCTTTTCAATACCCACATCGTCACTCACTTGGCCTTGGAGAATTAATAATCCTGGATCAAGAGAACTCGTTTGATAAGATCCAATGGAATCAAAAATACGCTGTTTTTGGACTAAATGTTCGTACAAATAAGAGGACTCCCCGCGCCCTAATAAATCTGTCATCAAATCTATCGCATGGTAGCCCGGCTCATATCGCCCTACCACCGGATAGGCTTTATAAATTCGATTTGCCGGCACATCCGCTACAATTTCCATCCTACGATTCTCTGTTTGGACTGGCTCTTGGGGCAGATTACGTTTTGGTTTCACTCCTGCAGAAATGGGAGCAAACCATTTTTCTGCTAGGGCTTTAACTTCCGAGACTTTTACTCTACCTGCCACCACGAGCACGGCATTGCAGGGCACGTAGTGCTTTTGGAAAAATGCTTTCACATCACTCATCTGTGCCTCCTCGATATGCTGAATCCCAGCACCTATCGTAGGCCAACGGTAAGGATGCTTCTGGTAAATTAATGGTCTAAACTTCAACCAGACGTCTCCATAAGGCTGATTCAAATAGCGCTGCTTGAATTCCTCTATCACGACTTTGCGCTGCGTTTCTAGGCTTTGGGTATTAAATGCTAATTGCTTCATTCGATCTGACTCCAGCCAAAACGCGGTTTCCAGGTTTTGTGCCGGAACCGAAATGTAGTAATTGGTTAGATCTGGAGTAGTGAATGCGTTGTTTTCTCCGCCTACTTTTTGAAGTGGCGTATCGAAGGAGGGAATATTTTCTGAACCTCCAAACATCAAGTGTTCAAATAAATGGGCGAAGCCTGTTAGATTCTCGTCTTCGTCTCTAGACCCTACATTATAGATCACATCTAACACCGCCATGGTTGTAGCCGGATCTTCATGCACAATTACTTGAAGTCCGTTTGTAAGCGTAAATTGTTCAAATGAAATCATGTCTTAGGGTTTACAAACAAAAGTAAAAAAATCGACCCAAAAACCACATAGCTTAGCTAAATTTGCAGGGTAAACATTTATCATGATTCGGGTTATCCTCCTACTTCTTCTATTTTCTTTTACTTCAGAGGCTCAAATCTTGCAAGACCCCACGGCAAAAACACAAATTAACCAAGGGCTAAACCAATTATACCAGTATAATTTCAAAGAATCCACCGCTTTATTTAACTCCCTAAAGGCGAAATACCCGCAACACCCAGCTCCCTATTTATTGTTAGCTATGCAATGGGAGCAACAATACTTTCCTTTAAAAGATCATCCCGCTCAGGGAAAAAATTACCTAGCCCATTTAGAGAAAGCATTCGAATTAGCCCAAAACCTGTACAACAAAAATGAGAATGATTTAGAAGCCTCTTTTTTTTGCACAGCCTCTCTAGGATTTCTAGCCGCCTATGAAGCGGACGAACATAATTTCATGAAAGTCGTTTCTTATGCGAAACAGGCTTACAGCTTTCTAAAAATTGGCCTGAAAAGCACTGATAAACAACCCGAATTCCTGTTTTCTACGGGTATGTACAATTACTACAGCGTGGCCTATCCGGAATTACACCCGGTATTAAAACCCTTCATGTTTCTTTTCCAAGAAGGAAATAAGCGACTCGGTTTAACTCAATTAGAATTAGGGATAAAACGGACGACCTTTGTCAAAAACGAATGCATTTTTTATATGGGTTATGTGCAGAATAAATACGAAGGGAACCCCTTGAAGGCTTTGGCCTATAACCAACTATTAAGTGAGAACTACCCTAACAATCACTGGTACCTACTGCAAAGAGCTGAATTACTCACCTTAACTGGAAAATTTGAAGAGGCTGAGCCATTTATTGAAAAAATGGAGGCATTGAAATCGGGGTATTATACGGGTGCTGCCTACACTTTGCGCGGCATGCGGGAGGAAGTAGAACGAAAAGACCTGAAGAAGGCCGAGTTTTGGTATACAAAATCCATTGCTTTGCCCTTTGAGGAAAGACTTACCAAAGACATTCGCGGACTCGCCTATTTAGGTCTTGCCCGCATTGCGCAACGGCAGCGGAAAATAAATTTATTTAGAAAATACCTTAGAGAATCAGCCGATTTTATTGAATACAAAAATTCCCTTATCGAATATAAACGACTATCACATGGAAAGTAGAGAGGCCGGAATTGAACGCTTATACCCTAAAATTACGGGCCGCATGTCCGCTCGTTATTACTACTTAATCCAGTTGCGCAAGCAATTAGAACGCGTTATTGCCTTGTATGTGCGCAATTCACCGCATCAATTATTGGCCGATTATGGGTGTGGAAATAAACCTTACGAACCACTTTTCACCCCTTTCGTGGAACAATACATCGGTCTAGATTTAGCCTATAATACGAAAGCCGATGTGGTCGTAGACCCTGCGGGGATCATCGATATGCCAGCAGAAAGTGTGGGATTCGTGTTGTCAACCCAGGTGTTAGAACACGTGGAGGACCCGAAGGCTTATTTGAAAGAGGCACATCGCATTTTAGAGAAAGAAGGAAAATTGATTTTATCTACGCATGGCTATTGGATGTTCCACCCGGATCCGACGGATTTTTGGCGCTGGACTTCGACGGGCTTGCAAAAAATTGTGCGCGAAGCGGGATTTGAAGTGGTCTATTTCGAGGGAATTCTCGGGCGCTCTGCGATGGGTTTGCAATTATTCCAAGATGGCCTGCTATTCAAATTACCCAAGCCACTTCGCTTTTTATTGTCCTTAATTCTGCAGCCTTTGATCATCTTTTTTGATAAGATTATCACCGCAAAATCTCGAAATGAGGATGCGTGTACTTTTGTGCTCGTCGCTAAGAAAGTCTAGCCTTTTCGTATGTAATGGTGGCGTCTAGGGCTTTTTCAAATGGGGTGATTTCCCAGTTAATTTTTGCCGCTAATTTCGTCGTATCTAAACAAATTTGCTGCACATCCGTCAGCTTCGCCTCTTTGTATTCGACTTGGAATGCGGGTAGTTTCGCTTGAATGCGTTTGATAATCTCGTTCAAGGTGAGCGATTCGCCTGAACCCACATTAATCGTTTCATTTTTTACCCCTGCTTTGATTAAGCCATCGATGGCTTGACCTATATCGGCAGCGTAGATATAATCTTTGGCCTGCGAACCATCTCCCCAAACCGTCAT
>JBIIGE010000057.1:0-9605 GCA_044236555.1 Aquirufa sp. | reverse complement strand
ATTCAACACTGTTCATTGCTATCTCTTCTTTGTTTATTGAAATGACACTTGTACTTTTATTTTATCTACCTCTGCTAACGGAAACCAAGTGGCCTCTTTCGCAACGATTTTTCTATGTTTCACGGTCTTCTCTGTTAAGATCTCCACCGCTTCGTCTGTATAAGAAACCAAGGTCCCCTCTACATTTTCTGCGTCTTTATTTTTCATCCAAACCTTCACCTTACGGCCTAAATTCTTTTGAAATTGCCAGCCTTGACTTAAAGGAAAGTCTAAACCCGGCGAAGACACTTCTAAATTATACGCATCTTCGATCAGCACGCCCTCTTCAATGAAGTGAGCTAATTTGCGGCTCATTAAAGCGCATTCATCAATGGTAACTCCCTCTAATGTATCCACTAGAATCGTAATTAAGGTTCTTTTAGCCCCTTGAGAAACAGAAAAATCAACCAGCATCAAAGGCCCTTCGCCTATGTAAGCTACGGTCCATTCTTTCAGTTTACTCGTTAAATCCATCTTTATGTAGGCCTATTAAAACAAAAAGAGGGATCAAAACCCCTCTTCTTTTCCTTAAATTCTCCACAAAGATACGCATAATTTTAGAAAATCAAAGTAATTGATGCATTATAGCGTCTTTACCTCAAAACAGATTGCGATTTTTTTCGTTATTTGCGTTTCATATTATTCCCAAATGAAATTAGCGTCACTCCTACTTTTGATCACCTTAAATACACTTGGAGGTGATCGATTCCCTGCTCCTCCTTATTCGCCTAATCGATTGTTCTATATACAGCGAAGTACAAATGCAAATGTCGTGGTCTATGATGCGAATTTGATCGCAGGAAAGTTAAACGCAAAAGATCCGGTATATACTTATTGGTATCGCTACGGGGAGAAGGGCCAAAAAGAGGAACTAACCACTATCCAGCGCACATTGGCTTATGGTTTATACACGACGCTGGTTCCTGGAGTACCTAATACCTATGAAGGACATTTTTTGGCCTACCGTAAACGCAAATTTATGGTGAAACAAGATCCAAGTGGTGATCCTATTGCACTATTCCCCATCAACGGAAAGATGCAAATTCTGAAGCGCGTCTTCGTCAGTGTAGACGAATCCAAATTTGTGACGACGGTTAATTACATTGAACTTTTTGGCAAAGATCCGGTGACAGGGAAGGATGTGTATGAGAAGTTCAAGCCTTAAAATAGAGTAGAGATAAGAGAGTAAAGAGTAGAGATAAAAATATATCCGACTTCCCTCCACTCTATAACCTCTAATCTATACTCTCTGCTCTATTATCTACAGATTTCCTGAAAGGGAAATCTGCACATTCCTCGGTTGCCCGCTATACCCCGTAATCTCCGTAATTTCTTGATTCAGCGCATTTTTCAACAAGGCGGAAATCTTCCATTTGGAATTAAATTGGTAATGAACCGAAACATCTGTCCACAAGTAGGCTGACATCGGATTCGCCTTCACGGAGTAGGATGACTCGTCATAGAAGTAATCCGTTCTTTGGCCTACGTATTGATTGGATAATCCGACGGACCATTTAGTCGTCAATTTTGCTTGCAAATACAGGTTCCAAGCATTCGAAGGACGGCGAATTAATGAGGAATAGGTGGAATCGCGATCGATCATCTCCCCTTTCAAATACGTATAATTGAAATCAGCTTGAAATTTTGCCGTTTGATAAGCAAGCTCAAACTCGAATCCGCGGGTTTTCTGTCTTGAAATATTTTGGTATTTGCCAAAGGGTCCAACATCAATCGACTGAAAAACAATTCCCTCATTGACCAGATTTTCAAAGGCTACCGCACGAATTCTCCACGATTTCAACTTCTTCTCAGCCCCGAATTCTATTGTTTTACCTTGCTCCGGCAGCAAATCTAGATTACCGTAAGGTGAGGCTAATTGATAAATCGAAGGCGTCTTAAAACTCGTATAATAATTCCCAAAGAGCTTCGCAGTCTGCGAAATAGCCCAGTAGGGGTTCAGATTATACGTAAAGTAATTCCCAAAACTCGATTGCACATTCCAGCGCGTCCCCACCTCATAACCGAATTTAGCCCAGCTCTGTTGGAACGTGGCATAAGTCCCCATAATCTGTTGGGTTTTCTGATTCTCCGTTAAATCAGGGGAAGAATAAGGACCATATTCACTGATGGAGAGATCGCTTTGCTCCGTTTTTTGGCGTCTATATTCTGAACCAATCAATAAAGTCGCATTCTCTTTCACTGGAATTTTTACGAAAGACTCCACTCCTTGGTTCAAACCCACATAATTCGAAAGGCTGAATTTATAGAAAGCGTTTGCCGCTACGTCTGTCGAATCGTTCTTAAATTCTCGGTGAATCAAATCTTGAAAAGCACGTATCGTAAATTTACCTACTTGGTACTGAGTCCTAAAAGAATGACTTGTCGCTTTAGAAGCGAAATCAAGATCATCCACAAAAGGCCCATTATCTAAATTCCCTTGGTATAGTTGCGATGAATAAGAGAAATCGAAATTCCCATTCTTTCCCATATCGCGACCCCATTTCAAACCCCAGCTTTGCTGCCTAAATCCATCGGCCTCCGCTTTTCCCTGGGCAACTTTAGCAGAAGAAAAACCATCGGTCGCAAAGTTTTGGGCTTGGATTTGAAGCTGATTATTCCCCTGCCTAGTCGACCAAGAAATCTTCTCTTGGTGCGTCCCTAGACCTCCGCCTTGCAATACAAAACTTAATCCTTTCGTATTCTTCTTCGTCACTAAATTGATAACAGCCGCCATCGCATCTGATCCATACAAGGTAGATTGTCCTCCTTTTAGAATTTCAATTCGTTCTATATTGGCCAAATTAATCAAGTTCCAATCCATGACCGATGAAATATGCGATGGATCATTCAATGGAAATCCATCCATTAACAATAACACATGACCCGTATTCGCACCTCGCACATAAATCTCCTGATTTGTCCCCGGCGCGCTGCGCGCGCCTACTACTGCGACACCTACACTTTGCTGGAGTAATTCACCTAGACTTTTCCCCTGATTGGCCTGGATCATTTCGGCTGAAATCACCGAAACCACTTTCCCTGTACGAGCTAGTTTTTCAGGGTACTTGGGGGCGGAGATGGTGACATCTGCGAGCGTGGAATCTTTTTGAATGGTAAATGGTGAATGGTGAATGGTGGATGACTCTTGAATTGTAAATGGTGAATGGTTAATGGTAAATGCAACCTCCGGACTAATTCCCTCCGGACTACAGACTAAGGACTTCGGACTCATTCCCTTCAGACTCCGGACTTCGGACTTCGGACTAGCGACTGCTGCGAAGCAGCTCGCTGCAACTAATAATACGTTTAACATTTTTTTGCCCTTTCAGGGCTGTGAAATAAAAAGGTAATCGAACGCTCGACCTCGGATCATCCTCCGTAATGCAAGGTCAAGAATAGTAAAAGGCAGGTCTCCTGACTCATTTCCCTTGCTTTTCGGCCTTCCCAGCAACGCCAGTGACCCTAGAATGAAAAGCTTTTTGAAAATTTACAGTTGCGGGGACAGCTTTGGACTTACACCAAATTCCCTATTAATCAACGCCGTTCGAGGCGGCGCAGAACCTTTCGCTACCACAAAGTTAGTTCAATTTCTATTTTAATCAATTTATTGGGCCAAAGATTCGAAATATATTCTCCTATTTTGTAAAAAGAAACCCGAATGATGGACAATAAAATACGCTGCCGCTGGTGTGGTTCAGATGAATTATACCAAACCTATCACGACCTCGAATGGGGTAATCCGGAACACCGCGATGATGCACTTTTTGAGCTCCTCATCTTAGAAGGCTTCCAAGCCGGCCTTTCTTGGATCACAATTTTGAAGCGACGCGAAGCCTTCAGAGAAGCCTTCGCGCAATTCGACTACCACTCCCTATCTAACTGGACGGACGACCAGCTCGAAGCCCAAATGCAAAACGAGCAAATCATCCGAAACCGTTTAAAAATCAACGCCGTTCGAACGAATGCGCAGGCTTTTATTAAAATTCAGGAAAAATTTGGTAGCTTTAACCAATATATTTGGGAGTTTGTGGGCCATACGCCTATCCTAAACCACTTTGCCCATCACGGAGAATTACCCGCTAGCACAGAAACGTCTGTATTATTGAGCAAATCTCTAAAGAAGAATGGATTCCGATTTGTCGGTCCCACCATTTGTTATGCCTTGATGCAGGCGGCTGGATTAGTGAACGATCACACGGTCGACTGCTTTCGCCATCCTAACAATAGCTAAATGAACAAAAGGATAGTCATTATCCCCACCTACAATGAGATTGAAAACATCGAAGCGATCCTTTTAAAGGTATTGAGCTTGGATCCTGTTTTCGATGTCTTGATTGTGGATGATGGTTCTCCTGACGGAACTGCGCAGCAAGTAAAACGCCTACAAAAAGTAAATGAAGGGCGAATTCATTTGCTAGAGAGAAAAGGTAAATTAGGATTGGGTACCGCCTATATTGAAGGTTTTAAAATCGCTCTAGATAAAGGCTATGACTTCATCTTCGAGATGGATGCAGATTTCTCTCATAATCCCGATGATTTAATCCGCTTGTTTAAAGCCTGTGCTACACCTGCAGAATTGAAGGCTGAAAAACTAGACGAGACTGAAGCGGGAAATGGGGACATGTCCATCGGCTCCCGCTACATCAATGGTGTGAACGTGGTCAATTGGCCGATGAGCCGTGTGTTGATGTCTTACTTCGCTGGTTTTTATGTCCGATTTATCACGGGAATGAAAGTGCAGGATGCCACCGCAGGATTCGTTTGCTACCGCAGAAATACCTTGGAAACATTACCCTTAGACCAAATTAAATTCATTGGATATGCCTTCCAAGTGGAGATGAAATTTACAACCTGGAAATACGGTTTCAAACTTGTAGAGGTCCCCATCATCTTCACGGATCGCACGAAAGGGACGAGCAAGATGTCTGCGAATATATTTAAAGAAGCTATTTTTGGGGTGATTCAAATGAAAGTCAATAGTTTGTTCAAGCGTTATCAAGCCTAACATGAGCTATACGGTTTTAAAATCCATTCATATCATATTCGTTGTCAGCTGGTTTGCTGGCCTATTCTACCTCCCTCGTTTGCTGGTCTATCATGCTGAATCACAAGGAAAGGACGAACCGGAGAAAGGGATATTATCGAAGCAATTCGAGAAGATGGAAAAGATTCTCTTCAATGCGATTATGATTCCGGCGATGTTCTTAACCTGGATCACTGGTTTATCCTTGATTTACGTGGCCTGGATGAGTAGCTTTGGATCACAGGGCTGGTTGCATTTGAAACTAGGCTTCGTGGTAGCGATTACGGTTTACCATTTTGTTTGCAGACACCTGATTCTTGCATTTAAACAAGGGAACTTCATACTCTCTGGAACTCAATTGAGGCTTTACAACGAGATTGCAACCATTCTTTTGGTAGCGGTCGTCTTCCTAGTGGTGGCAAAAAATACCTTAGATTGGATGTATGGTTTGGGGGGATTTGTGATTTTTGCCATTGTGATTATGGCAGCGGTGACGATCGTCAAGAAAATCAGAACGAAAAATTAGGACATCGATCGGTCCATATCGCGCTTTACATCTTTCTCTTTAATGTCATCACGCTTATCGAAGGTCTTCTTTCCTTTCGAAAGGGCGATATTCAATTTCGCGTAGCCTTTGTCTGAAATAAATAGACGCGTAGGGATAATAGTTAAACCTACATTCTTTAATTCCTTCTGTAATTTTCCTAGCTCACGTTTTGACAATAATAATTTGCGATCACGAAGAGGCTCATGGTTATAATGGGTACCCTCCTCGTAAGCGGAGATGTGCATATTGCGAACAAATAGTTCATCTTGAAAAAAGACACAATAAGCATCGGTTAGATTGGCTTTCCCTTGGCGGATCGATTTAATCTCTGTACCCATTAATACCAATCCAGCCGTGAAGGTATCGATGAATGCATATTCAAAGGATGCCCTTCGGTTCTTGATCTCAACAGTCTTTTGGATTTTCTCTTTTGCCATTGGAATAAAAAAAGCCACACAGTAAAACACTGCGTGGCTAAATTTAGCTATTTGCTATTATTTCTTTTCGCCTTTTGTTGCAGCGTACTCTTTGTTCAAACCTTCTATGATTTTGTTCGTCACATCTACCGAAGGATCTGCAAATAAAATGCCGCCACCTACTTTAGAATAACCTAAAACAAACTCATATTTATTTGTTTTGTTTGTCTTCGAGATATATTCACGAATGTTGTTATACAACTGTTCGTTTTTCTTTGCTTGCTCTTGACCTAACTCCGCTTGCTTTTGTTGAGAGTATTGTTGCAATTCAGCACCCTTCTTTTTCAACGTCATATCCGCGGCTTGTAATTCCGCTTGAGTCATGGCTGAAGCACGTTGTTGAATGGCTTGTAATTCACCTTGTAATGCCTGCTCTTTTTGACCTAAATCAACTTGTAAACGGTAGCCCTTATTCTCGAATTCTTTTTGAGCGTCTTTGTAAAACTGGTAATTGGTTAGTAACGAATCAGAGTTAACGAATACGATACGTTTTCCATCAGCTGTCGTAGCGCCTAGGCCTGCAGACGAGTTATCTGAATTTTTGTAAAATAAAAAAGCAATCGCGATGGTTAAAACGCCCAACCAAGCGTATGGTAAATTTTTCACGTGTATTATTTTGTTTATTGGATTGTCGGCAAATATACAAGGTCTGTATCGTTTGTCCTAAAAATTTATTATTTCTGTCTTAATCTGGCTCCTGCCCAAGTCCAAATGCCACTAAATAAGCCTCCAAGTATGCCTGTTAATATAAACAAAGCAAATACATTCCCTTTCAAAGGAAAAACCTGAGCCATTCGACTTGGTAACGTACTTGGATGTTGCATATCAAGCAAAAACGCTGATATTACCCAAAGTAAAAATCCGGCGATAAATCCAGTCAAAAAACTCGATTTCAAAGGCATATTCAACACAAAGGCCACTAGACCAAAGGCCACGCCCATCGCATACCAAGGCAAATAAATGCCTACCAATGCACCGATGACGATTAAAATGATACTATAGATTAACTTACTCATAGCTTATTTCGATAAAGTGATTTTCTTACGTAAACGGTTTGATTTTTGATCCGGAGATTCTAGGTATAAGAGTGGCTTTAACTCTCCTTTGGCCCAGGTATCAATCAAATCATCGTAATGACTACTACCCGGATTTCCCGACTGGCCGCCTGGATAAACGCCATAGGCTTTCGGTTTTCCCTCTTTCGAAAGCTCCACTACTAAACGCCAAGATGGCCCAGTCTTAGTTGTAGAAGCATTCACAATCGTTCCACCACCCCCAATTGGGATGTTTAAGCGAGATAAAGCATCCATGCCTGGAATCAAGTGACGTACACCCGTTTGCTTGTGTTTGTACCAAGCCCACTCAGGACCCTGCGGACCATGTTGTTTAACGAGCGTGTCCACGTTCGCTTGCAAGGACTTCATCACGATATCGGACATCGACTCCTTTGCAGGCGTCTTTGTATCATCCCACCAGCGCGCTGTTGGTTCTGATTTAATCAATTGAATCGTGCGATCCATCGAAGGACGGCTCATCGGAACCTTCTCGTCGGCAGAGAACTCATCATTCCAAAGACAATCCTGAAGCGTCAGCACCCAGTTTTCGAAAATAGTGGCTCCCACAGATTCTGGGCTATTCACTAAATTCCACGATTTCAAAGCAGCTAATGCTTTGGATTGTGCTGGAGTGGGTGATTTGACTTGAGCGAAAAGTAGGGGTAATAATTCACGAGCACGGATGTTGAAGTTATCGTTTTGGAGACCTCGTAACGAATCCACCGTAATTTTCTCCATCACGGCCAGGCGCTCATTAATGCGACGACCACGCTCAGACGGCGCATATTGCCAGCCTAAATAATACGGATAGGACGGATCCACCGAGAATTGATTCGCTGAACTTACGAATCCTCGAACCGGATTCTTCACATGCGGATTGTGCGCCTGCGGAATGAATCCTTGCCAATCCGCTGCTGAATCCGTTCCATCTAATAAATACTTTCCTTGCAATTTCGACTTCAACGGGAATTTACCATTCACCCATAAAGCGATATCGCCCTCGTTACTAGCGAACACAAAGTTCTGTGCGGGTGCAGAATAGTAGGTTAAAGCTTTCGCGTAATCGGCATAGTTTTTCGCACGGTTCAACTGGTAGAAGGTCGTTAGCTCCTGCGATTTCTCATGGGCAATCCAACGCAAGGCGTGTCCCACTGGAATATTCGAGCGGAATGGCTTTTCATGAGATAAATAAACGACAGGTCCATGGTGCGTAAAGAAGATGGTATCGACCATATCTTTCTTGCCTTTGATCTTGAAGGTTTCGATGCGCATGGTCGTTTTCTTCCATTTGCCGTCGTGCCAATACTCCTTTTTAGAAGCATCCTTAAATTTCACTTGGTACCAATCCAAAACGTCTGAGCCTACGTTCGTTACGCCCCAAGCCACATTTTTATTAAATCCGATGATGACATTGGGTGTTCCTGGCATCGTCGAACCATACACATTGACGCCTGGAGCGACTAATTGCATTTGGTACCAAATCGATGGCAATGACAAAGTCAAGTGCGGGTCATTCGCTAAAATAGGTAAACCTGAAACCGTTTTGTTTCCAGAAACGGCCCAGTTGTTCGAACCGATATTGGGGTCTTTTTCTGGGGTAGACATCGAGCTGCCTAAACCGGTGAAGTCAGCGGGTGCCGCAGGAATAGGAACGGGTTTGAAATCAACCGGAGAGCCTACCGGAATGATAGGGCTTTCTTGGAAAGGATAGTTTGGAAATAAATCCTCTGCCACCTCGCGCCCGTATTTGCGTAAGATGTTCGTCATCTTCAAATCGTCTGTTCCCGAGGCTAATACGAAAGACATATTCTTCAAGAACAAGGCGCTCTTGATGGGTGTCCACGGTTCTGGACGGTAGTTTAAAAGTTTGTATTCCAAAGGTAATTGGCGATCTGACAAAGATTCGATGTAGGCATTTACCCCTGATGAATAGGCTTCCAGCGCCATCTTGGCAGCGGGATCTTGCTGCATTCCTTCGAACGATTTCTCGGCTCCATAAACGGAACCCATGCGGCGTTGGAATTGATCGGATGCCATTCCTTTTTCACCTACGATCTCGGAAATGCGACCGCCTGCGAAGTGGGTTTGGAACTCCATTTGCCATAAACGGTCTTTGGCCGTTAAATAACCCTGAGCTAAATATAGATCATGATCATCTTGCGCAAAAACGTGTGGCACCCCCATTTCGTCGTACACGACTTGAACGGGCTGATGCAGTCCAGCGATCTGCAAAGTTTCCTCTGTAGGCTCGCCTGATTCCGGACTTTCGGCATTCATCCAAAAGCCATGGAAAGGACTAAATATTTTACCGATGGGAGGAATAGTTCCCCAGCTTTGATTCATCGCATAGGTTAAAAACAGGGCGATTACCAAAGGAAAAGCAGATTTAATGATTTTCATTGATGAAATAGAGGGAGATTAATGAAATATCCGAAGATTTTTTTCTATTTTAGAAAGACAATTTT
>JBIIGE010000161.1:0-2565 GCA_044236555.1 Aquirufa sp. | reverse complement strand
GCAATAATTCCTTCTTTAACGGTAATTCCTAAACAATAAGTCATAAGATAAGGGTGGCAATTGGCCGCGTAATATTACAATTTTTTGACGAATAGCCGGATTAACTGACCGGCTTTAAGTCAAAATAAGTGTTGTGGATAGTTTGTCCGATGTCGTTATTTGAGATTTGGAAAGCATCTAAAAACTGATGCAATCCAGTAGTTAGGATATCATCGATCTCGGTGAACTGTACTTCAGAAAGAATTTTAGAAAGTTTTTTCTCGGCTAAATTCGAATAGCCATGGTCAAAAGAAGTGCCTGATATCGCATAAAGTGATTGTTCAGCTTCGGTTAAACAATGGACAACTGAACGCGGGAAACCCTTATCTAATATTAAAAATTCCACAATGTTTGTGGGATTAACCACTTTGTACTGTTGACGGAACATATTATAAGCTGACACAGATTTCAATACGGAAGACCACAATAGGAGGTCTAAAGGGGATCCCACCGAATCGACATTGGGTAAAAGAGTAAAGTATTTGACATCTAAAAAACGGGTTGTTTTATCAGCGCGCTCTAATAATTTCCCTAATTGACCAAAATGCCATCCTTCCCCGCGAGTAATCGTCGAATCTACAATTCCGTAAAAGAGCTGACTTCCAGATTTGATTTCCTCTAAAAAACCTTGATATCTGGCTAATTCCCAGCTTTTACTTCCTTCAACTCGATCTTTTACTTTCCAATATATTTGGTTGACATATTCCCACATCTCTTTGGATATACTTTCGCGAATCGTGCGGGCATTTTCCCTAGCAGAAAAAAGGCAGGATAGTATGGAATTGGGATTATTGTCGTCAAAGGTCATGTAGTATAATACATTCTCTCGATTTGCTTCTGCATAATGTTCGAAAAAATTATAATGGTCCGCTGTGGCTACAATTAAGGGTTCCCATTGTTCCGATACATTGGGCGGTAAGTCTAATGCAAGATTGAAATTCACCGAGATAAAGCGTGCATAATTGTCTGCTCTCTCGATGTACCGATTCATCCAATAGATGGAATTAGCAACACGACTTAACATAGGCTATCATTTTGGGGTAAAATGCTTGATATCTTAAAATTAGGATTTTTTTTAAGAGTGCGGCATCGACCCGTCCTTTTTTGTATTTTTGTGGAATAATTCGCTCAAAAAATCCACATGTTTTATCAAATTTTCATAAAACCTCTTTTCTTTTTGTTCAATCCAGAGCGTGCGCATTACCTAGCGACAGATTTAATTCGCTTTAGTCTGCGTATTCCTGGTATGTCTTCGCTGTTTAAAGCCTTATTTCAGGTAGAGGATAAACGATTAGCACGAACGGTTTTTGGGCTACATTTTCCTAATCCGGTGGGTCTTGCGGCCGGATTTGATAAAAATGCGATGTTAATAGACGAATTCGCAGAATTGGGTTTTGGATTTATTGAAGTAGGAACAGTTACTCCCAAACCTCAGGACGGCAATCCCAAACCTCGCTTATTTCGATTACTCGAAGATGAAGGAATTATTAACCGAATGGGTTTTAACAATGAGGGTTTAGCAGCGATGAAAGCCCGCTTAGAGAAACGCCGTTCGAAAGTGATTGTGGGAGGGAATTTAGGAAAGAATAAAGTGACGCCTAATGAATTAGCGGATGATGATTACTGCCAAGGTTTTGAAGCTTTGTACGATGTGGTGGATTATTTTGTAGTCAACGTTAGTTCACCTAATACACCTAATTTGCGTGCGTTACAAGAAAAAGAGCCACTAAAACAATTGTTGCAGACCCTGCAAGATTTAAATGCATTGAAGCCGGTTCCTAAACCGATTCTATTGAAAATTGCCCCGGATTTGAGTAATGATCAGTTAGATGATGTGATAGAAATTGTGTTAGAAACTCGTTTAGCGGGTGTCATTGCGACGAACACTACCTTGTCTCGCGAGGGATTGCAATCTGCGTTTAAAGGGGAGATGGGCGGATTAAGTGGAAAGCCTTTGACTAAGCGATCCACTGAGGTAGTTGCTTATTTACATCAAAAATCAAATGGTCAATTCCCGATCATCGGAGTAGGAGGGATTCATTCTGGTGCGGATGCTTTGGAAAAATTAAAGGCCGGAGCTTCCCTTGTTCAGATCTATTCAGGATTCATCTATGAGGGTCCTGGTTTAGTCAAAGAAATTAACCAAAAAATACTCGCGGCCGGACTATAATTTCATTTTGTAAATCGGATCAAAAAAGCGAAATTTATAAGATTATAATATTGGTTTCCATAATGGCAAAAAAGATTAGTAACCCTACGAGCACCTTACAACTTAATTTTGAGCAAGATAAGCCCAAAAGAAAAATGGACGGAGCTGTTTTATACCGCTTTCAGTTAATTGTTGCAGCCTTTTTATTTGTCATTGGAACCTTATTATTGGTTTCTTTTGGTTCTAGTTTCTTTGTAGGTGTTTCTGATCAAAGTGAAGTAGAACGTGGCGTGGTAGACACCATTAAGGGTTCCGATATACCGATTAAAAACCTAGCAGGTTTATTAGGAGCTAAAATTGCCCATTTCTTTTTATTC
>JBIIGE010000166.1:0-2568 GCA_044236555.1 Aquirufa sp. | reverse complement strand
TAGATCCGCCGAAATATTCGGTAGATGAGTGTATCGACCGCGGTTTAACGTATTCAGTACCTTTAAAAGCGAAATTACGCTTGATCTGTAATGATACAGACAACGAGGATTTCCAAACCATCGAACAAGAAGTATTCTTAGGAAACATCCCTTACATGACAGAGCGTGGATCATTCGTGATCAACGGTGCTGAGCGTGTAATCGTTTCTCAGTTGCACCGTTCGCCAGGTGTATTCTTCGCGCAATCGAAGCATACGAATGGAACTAAATTGTATTCGGCTCGTATCATTCCATTCAAGGGTTCTTGGATTGAATTTGCAACGGACGTTAACAATGTGATGTATGCGTACATCGACCGTAAAAAGAAATTCCCAGTGACTGTATTGCTTCGTGCGATTGGTTACGGAAATGACAAGGATATCCTTGATTTATTTGGCCTAGCTGAAGAAATGAAGGTAGACAAGAAAAACTTAAAAACTACGGTAGGACGTCGCTTAGCTGCGAGAGTTTTGAAAACGTGGCAAGAAGACTTCGTAGATGAAGATACAGGTGAGGTAGTTTCTATCGACCGTAACGAAATCTTGATCGAGCGTGATACCGTTATTACGGAGAACGAGATCGAGACGATTTTGGAATCAGGATCAAGCACTATCATCTTGCACAAAGACGATGCGAACGTAACTGATTACAATATCATCTACAATACATTACAAAAAGATACTTCGAACTCCGAGAAAGAGGCGGTAGAAGTTATCTACAAGCAATTACGTAACACGGATGCTCCAGATGAGCAAACGGCACGTGATATCATCCAAAACTTGTTCTTCTCAGACAAGCGTTATGATTTAGGCGAAGTAGGTCGTTACCGTATCAATAAAAAATTAGGCCACGATATCCCAATGGATATTAAGGTATTGACAAAAGAGGATATCATCTCTATCGTGAAGTACTTGATCGGTTTGATCAACTCTCGCGCGGTTGTCGATGATATTGATCACTTGTCTAACCGTCGTGTGCGTACGGTGGGTGAGCAATTATATGCTCAGTTCGGCGTAGGTCTTGCACGTATGGCTCGTACTATCAAAGAGCGCATGAACGTTCGTGATAACGAGGACTTTAAGCCAGTAGACTTGATTAATGCACGTACGTTATCGTCTGTGATTAACTCGTTCTTTGGAACAAATCAGCTATCTCAATTTATGGATCAAACGAATCCATTAGCTGAGATCACGCACAAGCGTCGTATGTCTGCCCTAGGGCCAGGCGGTCTTTCTCGTGAAAGGGCTGGTTTCGAGGTTCGTGACGTTCACTATACGCACTACGGTCGTCTTTGTACGATTGAAACACCAGAGGGACCAAACATTGGTTTGATTTCTTCTCTTTGCGTTCACGCGAAAGTTAACGGAATGGGCTTCATCGAAACTCCTTACCGTCTAATCGAATCAGGTAAAGTAGATACGTCTACAACTGTTTCGTATTTAACGGCTGAAGAAGAAGATGGCAAGAACATCGTTCAAGCGAATGCACAGATTGACAAAACGGGTAAATTCTTATCTGAGCGTGTGAAGGCACGTTTTGAGGGTGACTTCCCATTAGTTAATCCAGCGGATGCACAATATATGGACGTAGCGCCTAACCAAATTGTTTCGGTTGCGGCTTCTATGATTCCTTTCTTAGAGCATGATGATGCGAACCGTGCCTTGATGGGATCGAACATGCAGCGCCAAGCGGTTCCATTGTTACGCCCAGAAGCACCTATCGTAGGTACAGGTCTAGAACACCGTGTTGCGATTGACTCCCGTACTTTAGTGGTTGCTGAAGGAAGTGGTGTGATCGAATACGTGGATGCCTTACGCATTGTAGTTAACTACGATCAAACTGAAGAAGAAAAATTAGTAAGCTTCCATGGCTCTACTAAAGAATACAAATTAATTAAGTTCCGTAGAACGAACCAGGATACAACGATCAACTTGAAACCGATTGTCTTCAAAGGACAAAAAGTAGAAAAGGGACAAGCGCTTTGCGAGGGTTATGCAACTCAAGCGGGTGAGCTAGCTTTAGGTCGTAACATGAAAGTGGCGTTCATGCCATGGCAAGGTTACAACTTTGAGGATGCGATCGTGATGTCTGAAAAAGTGGTTCGTGACGATATCTTTACTTCGATCCACATTGAGGAATTCGAATTAGAGGTACGTGATACGAAACGTGGTGAGGAGGAATTGACTTCTGAGATCCCGAACGTTTCTGAGGAAACAGTTCGTAACCTAGATGAGAACGGTGTTGTTCGTGTAGGTTCTGAGGTGAAAGAAGGAGATATCTTGATTGGTAAGATTACACCAAAAGGAGAGTCTGATCCAACTCCAGAAGAGAAATTATTACGTGCCATCTTTGGTGACAAAGCGGGTGATGTGAAAGATGCTTCGAAGAAAGCGCCACCATCATTAAAGGGTGTGGTTATCGACACGAAATTGTTCGCTCGTCCTAAAAAGGATAAGGATCAACGTGATAAGTCGAAGGCTGAATTGAAGTTGGTTATGAAGCAATACGGTAAAGACCTATTAGAGGTTC
>JBIIGE010000160.1:0-2570 GCA_044236555.1 Aquirufa sp. | reverse complement strand
CAAAGCATTTCCTCCACACCCCCGGTCTTTCCCGCTTTCAAGATGAAAGAAGTCATCAGGTTGCTCATCGCTAAACTAGCCGTGTGAGCCACAAGGGATGGAATATTGGGTACACAGAAATGAGTGACGCCGTATTTTTCGAATGTCGGCTTTTGAATGGTACACGGTTCAGATGTCTCAAAACAACCGCCTTGATCAATACAAACATCTAAAATTAGCGTCCCCGGATTCAGTTTACTCACCATTTCTTCGGTCACGATGCAAGGGGTAATTCCGCTGTCTGAACGTAAGGCACCTACGATGATTTGGGCGTCTTGCAATGCTTTTGCTAAGTTTTCTGAGTCAATTACCTGAGTAACTATGGGGAAACCAAGTGCCGCTTTTAGGCGTTGTAACTTGTAAATGTCTTTATCGAATACCTGGAACTGAATGCCTGCGCTCGCTGCCGCTCGCGCCACCTGTTCCACGACTTGACCTGAACCTAAAAGCACAAGATTGCAAGGAGGAACGCCTGTGACGTGGCCTAACAGCAATCCTTTTTTCTTTTGAATCAAATCAGTTGCAATGGGCAAGATTAACTGTCCAGCAATTTCGGCCATTATTTTAATGAATGGGAATCCTCCGCCATTGTCTTCGACGAATTCGAGGCCGATGGCCATCAGCTTTTTGGCATTAATCGCATCGATTAACTCGGAGGATAAATGCTGGTAAGAGGCACTTGAAATAAAGGCTTGGCCTTCCTTCATTCGTGCGATTTCGGCGATGGTAGGAGGGGTGATTTTTAAAGTCAAAGCACTTTGCCAAATCATTGCTATATCCTCACTTACACTCGCTCCAGCTAATAAATAGTCTGAATCGCTGAAACCTGCGCGCTCCCCTGCACCTTTTTCGATGACAATTTCGTGGCCATTATTGGTTAACAAGGCAACGGCTTGTGGGCTCAAAGAGATACGGTTTTCGTTCGGATCGGATTCCTTAGGGAGGCTGATGCGGATGCTTTGGGCATTCTGCTTCGTCCAAGCCATCGCCTCTAGAGGGGCAATACCTTGTTTAGAAAGTAAATCCTGAAAGGGATTGTGCTCTAATATCTTCGCCATACGACTTCTAATTTACGGTGAGTGTCATCTACGTGGGAGACGTTTAACTCGAGATGTTCAAAGGTCCAAAACTCCTCTGCCTGTTCTGGCCACTCCACTAGACACAAGTGCCCGGAGTCTAAATATTCTTCTAATCCGATATCGAAAGCCTCTTGCGCGTTCTTCAAACGGTATAAATCAAAATGATAAACCGGCTGACTCTTCGCATCCACATACTCATTCACTAATGAAAAGGTGGGACTTTGAACCGATTGAGCCACGCCTAATTGATGGCAGATCTCTTTAATTAAGGTTGTTTTTCCAGCACCCATTTCACCTCGAAATAACCAGACATTGGGGTAGTCTTTTGTCTCCCTGATTAAGCTAGACGCTATTTCTGGTAATTCTGTGATGCTATAGTTGTCCCAGGGTCTCATAATTCGATGTCCCCTAATTGTGGTCTGATGAGTATTTCTTCTAAAACGGTAGACGGATTCATCGAGTAAGCGGAGAATATGGTAGAAGCCACATCGTCTGCTGGTATAAACCGCGATTCAGGCAATTCCACTCCATCCCAAGCCGGCGTTAATGTGGCTCCTGGTAATATGGAGGTCACTTTAATGCCTTGTGTTTTGGTTTCTTCTCGTAAGACTTTTGTGAAACCTAAAAGGGCAAATTTACTGATGCAATAGGATCCTCCTGCGGTATAAGCCGTGATGGAGGCAGTAGAGCAAATGGTAAAAATGTGTCCTGATTTTTGGGCTTGAAGAGTCGGTAAAAAGGCTCTGGTTAAGTGGTAGGCGCTGTATAGGTTGGCTTCGATTTGTCTTTCCAAAACCCCATCGTCCTCATTCTGAATCTGTCCTGGCATAAAAAAGCCAGCATTATTGATTAGGACATCAATGGATTTGGTTTGGCCTAAAACCCATCCGGCGAAGTCTTGGCACTGCTTTTTATCGCTTAGGTCAGCCACAAAAGTGTGCAATGACGGCGAATTGAACTCGGCCGAAAGATCCTTCAATTTCTCGCCTGTTCGCGAACAAGTGTAGACGGTAAAACCTTCAGAAAGGAATTTTTTTACCAACGCTTTGCCAATTCCCTGGCTACCCCCACTAATTATAACCGTTTTGTTCATTATCTTTGATAAATATCGATGTGTAATATACCAATCAGATGTCAAAATTAGGCAAATATTTAATCTTCCTGGGTAAGCTTTTTACAAATCCAGAAAAATTTCGGGTTTATCTCGCCTTGACATTTCAAGAATGTGTGGACATCGGTATTAATTCGGTCTTAATTGTAGCGATTGTATCCTCTTTCCTAGGTGCAGTGACGTGTGTGCAGACTGCCGCGAATATGGATAACCCCTTCGTTCCTCAATACATTATCAGTTTAATTGTGCGTGATTCGACCATTTTAGAGATGGGGCCTACGATTACTTGTGTGGTTTTAGCAGGTAAAATCGGGTCAAATATTGCGGGTCAATTAGGTACT
>JBIIGE010000056.1:0-9783 GCA_044236555.1 Aquirufa sp. | reverse complement strand
TAAAAACTGAGGCTAAAGTAAAACCTGCCGCTAAAGTAAGACCTGTAACTAAGGCCACCCCAGCAAAACGAGGTCCTAAGCCGAAATTGCAAGCTGAATTGAAATTGAGTACTGATAATCAGGCAATTAAGCCTTCCAATAAGGTCGCTAAATCAGCTAAACCAGCTGCTAAAAAAGTTGCTAAGGTCGCTACCAAGGTCGCTAAACCAGCCGCTAAACCTGCCGCAAAACGTGGTCCTAAACCTAAAATAAGCTTAGAAACCGTTTCTGATGACGGTTTGCCTACATTAAACAAGGTATTAGAGGCTTATGCAAAATCAACAGGGCCAAGAGGTAAAGTAGGGGAGATCAATTAATTTATGGCTAACTACCAAGTTTCTATTGATGATATACGCATTTTTGCCTTTCACGGATTGTATCCTGAGGAGCGAATTTTAGGAAATTGGTATACGTTAGATGTCTTAGTCGAAGCTGAATCTCAGCCTAATTTCTCAGATGATATCGCTAATACTATTGATTATTCGCTGATTTATTTGATTTGCAAGCAAGTAATGTCCATTCCTGTCGATTTATTAGAAACCGTGGCAGAAAATATTGCCCAAAAAATTAAAGCAGAACTTTCTGAAGAAGTAGCCATTCTAGTACAAATTTCAAAGGAAAATCCACCTATGGGAATCTCCAAAGGTAAAAGTACAGTCGTTTATCGTCTTGATTGAATTTTGTAAAGATTTATTGTGTAATTTTGGATAAGCTAACTACTACAAATGCGTCACCAAGTTACCATTAAAGATATTGCCAAACAGCTGGGTGTTTCAGTGGCAACCGTATCCAGGGCTTTACGTGATTTACCAGATATCCATCCCGATACTAAAAAGTTAGTACTTGATTTAGCTCAAGAGCTTGATTATCAGCCTAATGTTCTTGCAACTAGTTTAGTTAAGTCTAAAACGAAAACACTTGGATTAATCGTTCCAGATCTTGGATATTATTTCTTTTCAACCATTGTTAAAGCGATAGAGGATGCCGCTATTGCAGCCGGCTATTCATTACTTATTGCTCAAACCCAAGAATCGTTCGAACGGGAATTAACTAACATACAAAACTTGTCTCGTTCTCAAGTGGAAGGGATTATTATTTCCTTGTCACGTGAAACCGTGAATTTTGATCATTTGACTCGATTACAGCGTAAGGGTATTCCCTTGGTCTTTTTTGACCGGGATAGTGAAGAAATTGATGCTTCCAAAGTGATGGTGGATAATGAGCAGTCAGCCTATGAAGCAGTCAAACACTTGATTGAAAATGGGTGTAAGCGGATTGCTTTTTTAGCAGGTCCTAAAAATGTTTCTGTAAGTAATCAACGTCGGCTAGGGTATTTACGAGCGATAGGAGAGGCGGGGATTGAGGCGGATGCTAATTTAATTATCCATAGTGATTACTTTCAAGATTCAGCTATCGCAAAGACGCACCAACTCATGAAAGAGGTGAATCGTCCTGATGGTATTTTAGTGGTTTCGGATCGACTAGCTATCGGTGTTTTAATTGCCTTGCGCGAGTTAAATATTTCTGTTCCGGAAGAACTAAAAATTGTCAGCTTTAACAATGAACCGATCTGTTCTTTAGTCTCACCCACAATTTCCTCTATTGCTCAGCCGCTGGAAGAAATAGGTCGATTATCTGTAGAATTACTGTTAGAACAGATCGAACAAAAAACCGATAATCCGGTTCCTAGAGTGGAAGTTTTGAAGACAAAATTGATTGTACGGGAATCTTCTGTACGCAAAAAATAATCCCCTCATTTTAGCATCATTTTTTCTTGGAAAAATAGGCAAAATTTAAGATATTTGTTCTATTGAAAAATACCCCTTTTTGTTGTGTTTTTCTTTTGAATCAAAACAGTTTTTATGTCATTACAAAGCAATGTTATCCCTATCAACATCGAAGATGAAATGAGAGGGGCGTACATCGATTATTCGATGTCAGTTATTGTGTCTCGTGCGCTTCCAGATGTGCGAGATGGATTAAAGCCAGTTCATAGAAGGGTATTATTCGGAATGGAGGAACTGGGGGTTAGTTACAACAAATCCTATAAGAAGTCTGCTCGTATTGTCGGGGAGGTACTTGGTAAGTATCACCCACACGGTGATTCATCTGTGTATGATACGATGGTGCGTATGGCCCAAGATTGGTCATTGCGTTATCCTTTAGTGGATGGCCAAGGTAACTTTGGATCCGTGGATGGTGATTCTCCTGCAGCGATGCGTTATACGGAGGCTCGTTTGAAGCGTATTGCGGATGAGTTGCTTTCTGATTTGAACAAAGAGACGGTTGATTTCCAACCTAACTTCGATGATTCCCTGGAAGAGCCTACGGTTTTACCAGCTAAGATTCCAAATCTACTATTGAATGGTACTTCGGGTATCGCGGTAGGTATGGCGACGAATATGGCACCACACAACCTGAACGAGGTGGTGGATGGCATTTCGGCCTATATTGATAATCGAGATATCACGATTCTTGAATTGATGCAATACATCAAGGCGCCGGATTTCCCTACGGGTGGAACCATTTATGGTGTTCAAGGTATTCGCAATGCTTTCGAGACAGGACGTGGCCGTATTGTAGTTCGGGGTAACGCGACTTTTGATACGTCTAAGACAGGTAAAGAGCAGATTGTTGTTTCTGAGATTCCTTACATGGTTAATAAGGCGACATTAATCAAGCAATGTGCTGATTTAGTGAACGACAAGAAGATCGAAGGTATATCTGAGATTCGTGATGAGTCTGACCGCCAAGGGATGCGTATCGTCTTCGATCTGAAGCGTGATGCGGTAGCTAATGTCGTATTGAATAATCTTTACAAGCATACGGCTTTACAATCGTCGTTCTCAGTGAATAACGTAGCCTTAGTAAAAGGCCGCCCTATGATGTTGAATCTAAAAGACTTGATTCACCACTTCGTAGAGCATAGAAATGAGATTATCGTACGTCGTACGCAGTACGATTTACGTGAGGCGCGTAAGCGTGCACATATTTTGGAAGGCTTTATTATTGCACTAGATAACTTAGATGCAGTAATTAAGTTAATCCGTGAGTCGAAAGATCCGAATGCGGCTCAAGAAGGCTTAATGTCTAAATTCAACTTGTCTGAACTTCAATCGAAGGCTATTTTGGAGATGCGTTTACAACGCCTAACTGGTATGGAGCGGGAGAAGATCATGAATGAGTTTGCAGAGATTATGAAGTTGATTGAAGATTTGGAAGATATTTTGGCCAAACCAGAACGTCAATTACAGATCATCAAAGACGAATTAAACGACATCAAACAACGGTATGGTGATGAGCGTAGAACGCAAATCAACATGACAGATGAAGAATTCTCTGTAGAAGATATGATTGCAGATGACGAGATGTTAATTACTGTCTCTGCTCAAGGGTATATTAAACGCACACCGATTACTGAATACCGTTCGCAGTCACGCGGAGGAGTAGGTTCTCGTGCTGTTGCGACGAAAGATGATGACTATACCGAGCATTTGTTCTCCGCAACGATGCACAACTGGTTATTATTCTTCACAGAACGTGGTAAATGTTTCTGGTTACGTGTTTACGCGGTTCCAGAAGGTTCTAAGGTTTCTAAAGGTCGTCCAATACAAAACTTGATGAATATCGAGAACGGGGATACCATTAGAGCCGTAATCAACGTAAAATCAATTACTGATCCAGATTACATTGATAATAATTTCATTGTGATGTGTACAGAAGATGGTACGATTAAGAAAACATCGTTAGAAGCTTATTCTCGTCCACGTCAAAATGGTATCATTGCCATCACTATTCGTGAAGGGGATCGTTTACTAGATGTTGCATTAACGAATGGAAATAACCAAATCGTCATTGCTACTAACACCGGTCGTTCTGTTCGTTTCGAAGAGACACGTGTCCGTCCAATGGGTCGTTCCGCTGCCGGTGTGAAAGGTATTTGGATAGACGAGAAGATTCCTACGGAGAAAGTAGTTGGAATGGTTTGCGTTTCTGATCCGGAGGTACAACAATTATTAGTGGTATCTGAAAAAGGTTTTGGAAAACGTTCTGAGGTAGAAGATTACCGTTTAACAAACCGGGGTGGAAAAGGGGTTAAAGCCTTGAATATCACGGAGAAAACAGGTAATTTAGTCGCTATCAAGGAAGTGAACGATAACAATGACTTGATGATTATTACCAAAGCAGGTATTTTAATTCGTACGAGCGTCGCAGAACTTCGCGTGATGGGACGAAATACACAAGGGGTTAAATTAATTCGCTTAAAGAATGATTCAGATGAGATTTCGTCTGTAACAAAAATCGAAAAAGAGCCCGAGCCAGAAGAGGTAGAGGTATTAGAAGGTGTGGAATTAACTGAAAATGTTGATCCATCAAGTGAAGTAACTGAAGCTCCAGAAGGAGGGGAGGGGACTGCATCTGAGGCACCAGCTGATGAAGTAACTGAAGAATAATTTTATTTGCCCGTACGTGAGTACGGGCTTTTTTTTAATTAAATAAAACAATGAAAAAACTACTTTTATCCCTGTTTACTGTGGCTTTGGCGATGAATGCTTCATTTGGCCAAGCGGAAAAAGCATTACTTGATGCACAAAAAAAGAGCATTAGCGATGCGATCAAAAAATCTGACGAAGAGGTAAAAAAATCACCTTTGAAAGCTAGATCATGGTTAAATCGCTCTCAAGCTTATTTAGATTTAGCTTTGTTTCCAGACTCCACGCTTACATTAACGAATCCGGAAGCGCCATTCCTAGCTTATGAATATGCTAATGAGGCAATTAAATTAGATACAAAGGAGGGTAAAAAAGGTGCGGTAGCTAAGGAAATAGATCAATTGATCGCTGACAAGAAATATTCGAACGCCTTTTTAAATCTTGGAGTAATAAAGTACCAAGGTAAAGATTACCGCGGTTCACTTCGTTACATGTCTAAAGCCTCAGAGATTGCTCCTAATGACACGACTAATGCTATGTACACTGGTGTAACGGCTCAATTATGCCAAGAAGATAAGATTGCGCAAGCAGCCTATGAGAAATACATGTCCATTGGTGGTAAGGATTTAGCTATTTTATACGGACTATCTCAAATCTACAAAAACAACAAGGATGAAGATAAAGCGTTAAACCTGATTGAAAAAGCGATTGCCCTTTACCCTGGAAACAAGGACTTGAAAGGGGAGAAGTTCAATATGTTAATTGCTTTCAATCGCATCGATCAAGCTATTGTACAATTAACGCAAACTACTGCTAACGATCCTAAGGATGCGGTTTCATGGTTGAATTTAGGTTTATTGTATGAAAACAAAGTAGCCTCTTTAAATGATGAATTAAGAAAGATTCAAGAGAAATCATTTAAAGTTCAAGAAGTAGATCGTCGTTTGGCAAGTCAAAATGACCAAATTTCAGCTTTCAAAGAGGAGGTAACGCGTACTAAATCAAAATTGAAATCAGCGACTACGCCTAAAGCAAAAGCATCTGTAAACAGCCAAGTAGCTAGTTTAGAAGCTAAAGTGAAAGAATTGACTGATGTTTTAGCTGGTATCAAAGAGGAGAAGGCAGCAGCAGAAGCGGCGGCAGGGGATGCAGCAGCAAATAAGGCTAAAATGGATGAATTAACTGCGAAAATTGCAGAAATTCGTGCTAACCTGCCTACTTATTACACAAAGGTTTTAGAAGCTGATGCAACGAATTACGATGCATTGTACCAGTTAGGTGCTTACCACTATAATGATGCGCAAGAAATTAAGCGTCTGGTTAATAGCATGGACATGAACGAGTACAAGAAGACTGGTAAGGAAATAGAAGCTAAATTAGCGGTAAAATATAATGAAGCATTGCCATATTTTGAGCGCGCTTTTAAATTAAAGAAAGACGAAGACTTGAAAGAAATCTTGAAGCAAGTTTATCGTGAGTTAAAGGACGAGGCTAAATTAGCTGAGTTAGAGAAGTAAGTCGATAGTTGATAGCTTATTAATCTGAAAGGGCTGCTTAGAAATAGGTGGCCCTTTTCATGTGGTCAATAGTCTATTTAACATAATATAAATTATATAACAAATTAGTCCGAAGGAAATTAGTCCGTAGGAAAATAGTCTGAAGTCTGTAGGATTCACTATCTATACTCTTTAATCTAATCCCTCCGGACTCAGTTCCTTTGGACTAGCGATTAGCAACTGCAAAGCTCACCGTAAACTCCGTATAGGAATCAGGAATAGAAACCACTGAGATTTGGCCATTATGTAATTGAATGATTCGTTCAACCAGTGATAAACCGATACCGTAGCCTTTAGATGAGGCCGTATTTTCGCCTCTAAAGAATGGTTGAAAGATGTAAGGTAAATCGTTTACAGGTATGCCTTTTCCTTCGTTTCTGACAAAAATTTGGATGGAATTACCTGAATTCTTGAAGGAAACTTGGGCAGATTTAGAGGGGCTGAATTTGCAGGCGTTTTCCATCAAATTCTTTAAAGCCGTCAAAATTAGTTTATCATCTGCTTTAATTAAGAGCATTTCCTCGTCTTCTGGCATATGCGACGTGTCAATGCTGACTTTGTAAGCGGAGTTTAATTTTTGGGTTAAACTTCTGGCTTCCCAAAGTATTTCGTCGATTCTCCACTCATTAAAACCTGTTTGGCTGTCAGATAGACTTAATTTGTTCAGTTCAAGTAAGGATTCTGTGATTGCGGCTAATTCTTGGGTATCTTCTAATACCGAACTGATCGTTTTCTTATAATCCCCTAATTCTCTTTCTTTTAGAAGACTTACCTCCAGTTGAGACGATATTTTGGTCAAAGGGTTTTTCAATTCATGCGAAACGTTCGCAATGAATGTTTTTTGTAATTTAAAGGCATTCTCGATGCGTTCTAAGAGTCGGTTGACCGTAGACACCATCTTCCCTATTTCGTCCTCAAAATCAGGCGATTTGAGGCGTTCTTCTAGACGTTTGGGCGATAATTTATCAACTTGTTGGATTACTTCAGAAATTGGATTAACTGCTTGACCGGCAAAAAACCAGCCTGAGAGCACTACAATGAGGATAAATAAGAGAAATAAGGCAATTAAGATGTTCTTTAGATCTTTTGCATTTTCGGCTGAATATTGGTCGACTGCCCCAGCAAAAACCACTAAACGTCCCTCTGGGGTAGCAAATACGGTCCCCAATACCTCAATATCTTCTCGTTGAAAGCGTATTTCCTGCTTTTGACGAACCTGTTTAATTAGATCAACGTCAATGTGAAGGTTGATACTATCGTTCGAGGCGTAGATTCGTTCGTTACATAAATCGTAAACTAAAACACTCTCCCGGTATAATAAATCACGGTTAGTTTGCCCGATGATTCCCATTAATTTGGAATCTACTTGGTTTACATTGACGACTAGCTGGGCGGTTGTGTTTGCTTTTTGGCGTAAACGGCTATAAAATTTATCCTTGTAATTCTCTTGTGTAAATAAATAGATGACGAAATAGGATACGAATAAAATCGCAGAAACGAGGTAGGTAAACTGGTAGGTCAGCCTGGATCTAATTTGCATGATTATTCGTTTTTAAGGATATACCCTCTACCAAATTGGGTATGAATTAACTTGCTCGCAAAGCCTTTATCTACCTTTTTACGCAAATAGTTGACATAAACCTCGATTAAATTAGAACTATTTTCATCCTCTACTTCCCAAATATTCTCCGCAATTTGTGCCTTCGAAATCACCATTTCCTGGTTTCTTAAAAAGTATTCGAGTAATTGAAACTCTTTGGACGTTAAATTAATGGATTGTCCAGAACGAGTAACTAATTTACTAATAAGGTCCATTTCTAAATCCGCGAACTTGAGTACTTGAGCTTCAATTTGAGTTTGGGATGATCTTTTTAACAGTGCTTTAATGCGCGCTAAAAATTCCTTAAAATCAAATGGCTTCCCTAAATAATCATCCGCTCCTGCATCAAATCCCACGAGTTTGTCATCCGTTGTACTTAACGCAGTTAGCATTAAGATGGGGGTTTGAATACCCTCAGCTCTCAATTGTTTACAAAGATCTATGCCATTAATACCTGGTATGATGATGTCCGAAACAATCAGTGAGTAGCTATTACGTAAAGCCAATTGCTTCGCGATAGTTCCGTCATAGGCCACTTCTACCTCATAGTTGTTTTCCTCTAACCCCTGTTTCAAGGATTGAACGGTTTTAGGTTCGTCTTCTATGAGGAGAATTTTGATCATTTCAGAATGGATTTCAAGTCAGCTGGAGAGTAATTAATTGATTTTAAAACTTTATTATCAGATTTTCTGTACACTTTCCAAACTCCATTCTCTGCTTGAATCTCTGCTTCTGTGCCATCTTTATCCTGATAGAATTTCACCGTATATTCGGCTTCCTCCAAGGAAGAACAGGCTTTAGACATATTAGAACGTTGCACTTCATTGAATAATTCGACAAATTTTTCACCTAGTCCAAACTCAAGCACCGCACCCGAAAGCACGTATTGTAAGTCACAAAGTGCATCTGCCACTTCCACTAAATCGTTTGCGGCTATGGCCTCTTTCAATTCATCTAATTCCTCTGCTAATAGGCTAACGCGTAAATTACAACGCTCTATGGCTGGGATGGTGGGTTGAGCTAATACAGGGGCTCCAAAGGTTTGGTGAAATTGTGCCACCTGATTCAATGAGTCTAGTTTTTCCATTATAAATATTCAATTTATTAAAATTAATCAATTAATGGGTCTCTAGCAATATCGGATTTTTGGGTAAAAGAGGGAAACTGAAAATACAATTGTGCACAAGTGTGGATAACTTGTGGATAACTCGAAAGCGAAATGTGGATAAGTCCGATTTTTGTTTACAATTCTTATTTACTGAGGCTTGCTCTCTGAGAAAGTGCCATCAGTATAAAAGATAAGAACGCGTTCAATCTTCTTGGCTAAATGAGTTGTAGAAACAGGAGCAGCGACCGGTTGGCTTACTTTTTGACTACTTTCTCTAGGTCGTCTGAGATTCGATTGTACGATCGTTTGTTCAGCTAAATTATTTACAGGCGATTCTGGGGCGCTAGGCGTAACGGCATCAAAAAGGGATGGAGTTGAAGTAATTGGAGTCGCCACTACTTTGGGAGCAGAGACTACTATCGATAAATCTAGTTTATCATCTAATAACTCTTCTGCAGGGATTTCAGGAAAGGCAATGAGAATCTTCTGTACGACATCTAAGCTGGGTTTGTTTCTTCCTGAAAGAATGTGAGAGATACTACTACGTGGTATTCCTAAGGTATCTGCAAACTGGGAGGCACTTAACTTCTTCGCCTGAATTAACAATTCTATTTTAGCACTTAGATTCATCTTTGTAAACATTATTAATGTATTACAAATTTAAACAATTTACATTAATTTACAAATATTAATTTACTAAATAGCTGTTTACAAAAGTGATACACAATCAGAATGCAATGCAATCAGTTTACTTTTGTATAATCCACCGATAGCTTTTTTGAAATCCTTTTTAGACATACCTAACTGATCATAGATATCTTCAGCAGGGCTTTTGTCATGTAGGTAAAGTACACCTTTGTTGTCTTTAATTGCCTGCAATACTTTCTCTACTTGTGAATCCAAACGTAATCTTCCTATTGGTTCCAAACGTAAATCAAGGCGCCCATCTTCGCGCAAGTTCTCTATGTAGACAAATGTACTTTGGCCTAATATTACATTTGTAAATATTTCATTTTTGAATAGCATGCCGATTTTACAATTGTCAAC
>JBIIGE010000055.1:0-9799 GCA_044236555.1 Aquirufa sp. | reverse complement strand
AATCGAGGGACTAGACTCCGATTTCTAGTGGGACCACAGAAACCACCTCAAACGAGGTGGTTTTTTTATTTTAGGGGGTCTTTATTGTAGTTCCATCTCTTTGGGATTAACAAAGTATTGCTGAGCGATCCTAAATTGTAAAATTCTTCTTTCTTTTTATAATGTTCCATAACTGAATTGATTCTAAACTCTTATAAATATTTAGTCTGATAAAGTAGCGAGTTATTACAAACTTCAGATCTTATTCCTACATAAATCCTAGTTTTAAACACTTTTGTTTTTTACTTTGTTAAGTAAATATGAAGAGTAACATACTGATTTATTCATCAATCTAATTATAAACATATAATGAAACCTAACCATTTATTTTTTGTGCGAGGAATAATGGGATTATTCTTTCTAATTTATACCGTGATGCCATCACAGGCACGTATTTCTGTTAATTCGAAGGCTGATTCCAGTTCATTCAAACAGTTTAAAGGGTCTATTCTAGACAGTAAATCAAAGAATGAGCTAATCTATGCCAGCATTAGCGTTTCCGGAACAACCATCTCCACGGTTAGCAATAGTGAAGGTAAATTTGCTATAAAAGTTCCTACTGATAAGCAGAATTCAAGCCTTG
This sequence comes from Aquirufa sp., assembly GCA_044236555.1. Classification (GTDB taxonomy): domain Bacteria; phylum Bacteroidota; class Bacteroidia; order Cytophagales; family Spirosomataceae; genus Aquirufa. Next base: position 9,177 of record JBIIGE010000055.1, on the reverse strand, counting down.
TTATTTCATTTTTGGGCTACAAAAATAAAGTCGTTCCGATCAAAGATTTAAAGCCAGAGAAGAACCTTTTGTATTTAGAACCCAGCAATACGATACTCGAAGAAGTGGTCGTAAATGTGACCGATGCGAATACGATATTTATGGGCGTATTAAATAATCGAATACAAAATTATGGAGACGATCCACTCCAAATGACTGGTTTTTACCGCGAATCCATCCGAAAACGCCGTACCTACGTCTCCCTCTCTGAATCCATAGTTTCCATTCAAAAGCAGCCTTTTTCAAGAGATATCCAAGACCAAGTGAGCCTATTCAAGGGTAGAAAAAATGCAGACTACACGAAGTTAGACACCGTAAATTTCAAATTACAAGGGGGACCTTTTTCTGCCCTCTTCATTGATATAATTAAAAATCCGAGTTACATATTTTCGGAAGATGCGTTCAATTTATATGATTTTAACCTAGAGGATGTGGCTCAAATAAATGGAAAACGCGTCCTGGTTTTGGCATTCAAACAAAAACCAACCAACAAAAACCCGCTCTACTACGGGAAAATGTATATCGACGCAAAAAGTCTTGCAGTCATAAGCGCAACTTTCTCCCTTAATGTAGAGGATAAAGTCAAAGCAGGGCTCTCATTCACGCGCAAAAAACCGGCTGGCCTGGATGTCTACCCTACCGAGGTCCGCTATCAAATCAACTATAAAGAACAAAATGGCAAGTGGATTTATGCCTATTCTCGCGGAGATCTCACGTTTAAACTAAACTGGGCGAAAAAAATATTCAACACAGTCTACAGCACCACAGTCGAAATGGCCGTCACAGATTGGAAAAAGCAAGACAATAAAGAGGCTATCGCTACCCAAAAATTGACTTCAAATGTAATCATGTCAGATAAGGTGCAAAGTTTAGCAGACCCGGATTTTTGGGGGGAATACAATATCATTGAACCGGAGAAATCAATTGAAACAGCAATCCGTAAACTTCAAAAGAAAGCACTTGCGGAGGGTTCCATCGAATAACTCGAGTAAAATCATACTAGATCATAAAGCAATTCAACAAATCAGTGAATGTGTATGACCTACAAAACGCGCTAGCGTTTCATGTGTTGAAATAGAGGGAGTTGAATTAGAGAAAAAGCAATTTGCATTTTAATGCAAATTGCTTTTTTGTTATTAAATAAAAGGAACTACCGAGTTTTTCTCGGTAGTTGGACTAATTTGAATTTGTCCACCTAATGCTCTTAACACTTTCATTATCGTTTCAAACTGGGGCTTAGAACCTTCTGATAACGCTTTATACAAACTAGGTCTACTCAATCCCGTTTCTTTAGCAATTTTAGTCATACCTACTGACTTTGCAATATTTCCAATGGCGATAAGCAAATCTGAATCGTTTCCCTCAGCTAATACAACATTTAAATATTCCGTTATCACTTCAGAACTATCTAAATAATCAGCAATGTCAAACTTCGAAGTTTCCATAAATCTCAATTGTTTAAACGCCTTAAAATTTCTTTAGCTTTTTGAATATCATTTTGTTGAGTTGATTTATCTCCACCTAGTAAAAGTAAAATGAATTTACCCTGAATTTCTTTGAAATATACTCTGTAGCCTTTAGCAAAATCAATTTTAATTTCCCGAATTCCATCACCCACAGGTTGACAATCACCAAAGTGACCATCATTTTCAATTTTCTGAAGTCGAAGTAATATAATTGCCTTAGCTCGTAAATCCTTAAGTTTTCGAAACCATTTATCAAATTCCTCTGTTTTTTCAATTAGATACATTTGATATTTGTCTTCATTTGGATACAAATATAAATAATCTAAATCAATTATAAATACGATAAACTGATAAATGAACTGTTTAAAAAAGCAATTGTGATTGCTGTCTTATTTCGAAATAGTCCTAACCGCTCTTGTTTTAGGGAAATTATCCGGGTCATACATATCACTCCAATCTTCCTCTCCGGAGCTAAAATCTAAAGAAATAAATGGTGGTGGTATTTTGCCAACATAAATCGTACTACTCCAATAAATTCGCTTCATATCGAATCCTGCCAAATTTTGCCTTACACTCGATTTATAGATAAACTTTAATTCGTTATGGGACGATTAGTAATTTCTTCCTTGTCATCTTATTTTTCCAGCACCTTAAACCCGGCCTTTTCATGTGTCATGTGCTTAGTCGTTTCACCCCAAACCTCTTGTAGACGGGCTTGTTCACTTAAGCTGCTCGTGTAGGTTAAGTGGTTTACATCCTTGTTTTTGATGGCTTCCAGAGCATCACGAACAGGTAAGATTCGAAATCCTTTGTTTGTACTAACATAAGTGGGAACGAAATTAGTACTACTAATCGTCACTTCGCCTGTCGCTATATTCTTGATTAATTTCATCTTGACGATGATACCACAATCAGTGTATTGTTTTCTTTGAGATGAGACAAAGTTGCCCATAGAGTAAATGGTAAATCCATCCTTATAATCTGGGGATTTCACGTTCGTAGGCTGCAAGACGTGTGGATGAGAGCCAAAAACAAGTAGCCCCCCATTTTTGTGGATAAAATTGGCGACTATTTTTTGGGAATCACTTGGATATCTTTGGTACTCATTACCCCAATGAACAAAGACCATTACAACGTCAGCACCGGATTTCTTTGCATTTTGGATATCGGCCTTGATTTTCAAGGTATCAATCAGATTAACACAAAAGTCCTTTCCCTTAGGGATAGGAATCCCATTCGTTCCATAGGTGTAGGCTAAAACGCCGAGTTTGGTATTATTCTTCTTCAGAATTAAGGGAGTATTACGCTCAGCGGCAGTGCGAGCAGTTCCCGTATGTAATAAACCACGTTTGTCCAGTTCGACAATCGTCTTTTCCACTCCTGCAAATCCACGATCTAAGGAGTGATTATTTGAATTAGTCAATACATCAAAACCAGCATTTTTAAGCGCATCAAGGTACTCAACCGGGGTATTAAACATGGGAAAACCAGTGAAGTTTGCAGCAGCGCCAGCCGTTACGGTCTCTAGATTACCTAAAGTAAAATCAGCATCCGCTAAATACTTTTTAACTGGTGCGAAGGTGGGATTGAAGTCGTATCCTGAATCCGTTTTGGCTAGCTTATATTGTTGAGAATGACACATTAAATCGCCCACAACGGCTAAGGAAATCGTATCGTATTGGATAACTTTCTTTTGAGCTATTTTAGGGGAATCACCCGAAGATACTTCTGAACATCTATAGGAAGTGAAGACAAAAAGAGAGAAACAGAAAGCAAATAATTTTAGGATAGTACGGGAATATTTCATGGTTTACAGGTTCAAGTTTCAGTGAACAAAACCCCTGAATTTAAGAATAAAATCTATTTAATTAAAACCTATTCAGCACCTTATTCCTTCCATTCAATAGGAATAACCACCTCATTTTTTCTACTCCAAAATTGATAGGGGGCATTATACCCTAGAAAAGTGTATTCTCCCACTACCCTAACGCCTTTTTCTTGCAATAACTTCAACAAAACATCCCGCTTTTCTCTTATTGTCTCATCATCTGCATAGCCACCGAAACTTATAGCAGCCACATATTGCGGGCTTGATTTCACGATATGAACCCCGGCATCTTTAGGCTTAGGTAAATCTGATTCTTGGTATTTCTCAGGCATCACAAAACTCATCGTGGATCCTTGTGAACCCATTTCCATTCGTACAGGGGAAGTCATAGCAATACTTTGGCCTCGATCATTTCCGCCAAAAATATAGCCCGCTAACTTCCTAAATCCACTGCTCGCGACCGACTTATAATCCGTTCCATTACTGTAAATCTTAGCAAAAGTGGCTGCTGGATAAAAGCGAATTTCAAATTGAGATTCCGTGCGAACGAGCCTGTATTTTTGGCTCTCAGTGGTAAGACTACTGCTCACTACTTTATAAGATTGCACTAATAAGAATAATAGGGCGATGCCCCCAACGATGTAAAATGCTTTCATGATAGAATAAGTTTAGCACGTATTTCACCTAAACTAGCTAGTCTAGGTAATAGTTCAGAAACTCATCAACTTAATTTCATTTTTACCCTTATTTCGCTTACTTTATTGAGTGATTTAATCAAATACCTCTAGATGAAACTATTCCTAACCGTCGCGCTTTTTAGCCTAGCATTTCTATCCGATGCCAAACCTCAAAAAGAAAAATGGATTCAACTTTTCAATGGTAAAGACCTGAAAAATTGGACTGTCAAAATCCACCACCATGAAGTGGGCGATAACTACGGGAACACCTTTAGAGCTGAAGATGGGATAATCAAAGTGCGCTATGACCAATACGATCAGTTCAATGAACGCTATGGGCACCTGTATTTCAATAAACCTTTTTCTAATTACATACTTCGGTTGCAATACCGTTTTACGGGAATTTGGCGAAATGACGCTCCTAATTATACCGAGAGAAACTCAGGGGTGATGTTTCATTCCCAGGACCCACATACCATGCCTAAAGAGCAAGACTGGCCCATTTCAGTGGAAATGCAATTCTTAGGTGTGTTAGCAGATGGCAAACCCAGACCAACCGGAAACATGTGCTCACCAGGAACTGACGTGGTTTATAATGGCAAAATCGATCCTCGCCATTGCATTAATTCCAGCTCGGAAACCTACGAAAATGAACAGTGGATTACAGCAGAATTAATCGTTCGCGGGGACTCCTTAGTTACCCATAAAATCAACGGAAAAACGGTCTTAGAATATACCCAGCCACAAATAGGTGGGGGTGTGGCTAATCGCTACAACCCCGCACTTAAAATCGATGGCAAATTATTAAAGAGTGGATTTATTGCCCTCCAAAGCGAAGGTCAAGAGATTGACTTCCGAAACATTGAGCTACTAGATTTATCGAAAAAATAGACTGATGATTAAAAAAAGCATAGGGCTACTTTTTCTTTTTTTCATTACCGATGCAAACGCGGCTTATAAAAAATTTACCTACGAAACCCAGCGAATGGGCTCCCCTTTTCGAATCACCATCTCGTGTGCGGATTCTACTGGGATTTCAAAAGCCGTAAAAAAGGCGTTTCAACTAGCTGCAGAGCTAGAAAGTCAACTCAGCGATTATCAAACACAATCTGAACTCAGCGAAGTTAATCGTCTCGCAGGATCAGGCTCCTTCTACCCCATCAACGAACCTTTACGGGCTATTATAAAAGAGTCTTTAAACGCCCAAAAACTAAGCAATGGCGCCTTAAACATATTTGTAGGCAGGCAGGTAGCGTATTGGCGACAAGCCCGCAAACTTCAACAAATGCCGGATGTGCGTGTATTAGTAGATATTGCCAAAAAGATTCAAGGTCAATGTTTAGAGTTTTCAAGTGATTCTACCCAGATTCGATTAACTGATTCGGCCTGCCAGCTTGATTTAGGCTCTATAGGTAAGGGTTTTGTCGCGCAGCGAGTTTTAGAGGAATTAAAGCTGACGGGCTTTCCTTATGCCCTAGTCGATGCGGGCGGAAAATTAGCGATGACCAGTCAAGGGCCCACTGATTTACCTTGGAAAGTGGCAGTAGAGATGCCTGTATCTGAGGCTCTTTTATCCGAGGTTTTGGCATTAAAAAATGTATCCGTAGCAACGAGTGGAAAAACGTACCAATCCACTCGTTTAGGAGACCTCACCTATTCCCATGTGATTGATCCTAGAACAGGAATGGCCTTAACTCATTCACGATCAGCGACGGCGATTGCAAAAGAGGGAGCATTGGCGGATTGGCTTGCTACCGCCGCAACGATCATGACTGTGCAAGAAATTGAAGAATTATTAGTAAAATTGAAGGATGTTCGCTTGCTCGTATTTGAAAACGAAGCAGGTAGACCTAAAATCCTATTTAACCATAAACTAATTCCACATGAGGCGTCTCGTCTTCGGTAGTCTTCTGTTTTCATACTCGCTTCTAGCGCAGGATTTAAAGTCTTACCAGCAAGTAATTCCTCAAACACGTGTTTCCTTCGATATGGTGGCCATTCCACCCGGAAGTTTTGTTTTTGGCCAAACAAAAAAAGTACAAGTTCCGGCTTTTTGGATGGGTAAAACCGAAGTCACCTATGATGAATACCAATTATTCTTCGAAGAATCGCGCGATCCTGAACCTAGGCCTCCTAAAGAGGGCCCTGATGCTGTGACAAGGCCTAGTCCGCCCTACATCGATTTTACGTTAGGCATGGGGAAAGTAGGTGGATTTCCCGCTAATTCCATGCAACAATACGGGGCGATTATGTATTGCAAGTGGTTGTATGCCAAAACCGGTATTTTCTATCGCCTTCCTACGGAAATAGAATGGGAATATGCCTGCAGGGCAGGCGCTGATATCCCTTCTAAGGATTTAGCCGATTATGCCTGGTTTCAAGGCAATTCAAACGAAAAATACCACCAAGTAGGTCAAAAAAAACCGAACGCTTGGGGCCTACATGATATGCTGGGTAACGTATCAGAATGGGTTTTGGATCATTTTGAATCAGATCCCACAGCTCGAAAGGATAGCCCTGTGTTCATCGATAAATATGCAGATGCCGTAGTCCGCGGCGGAAATTACCAAGATCCTGCAAATCTAGTTAAATCCACGGCTCGAATGGCAGCGGACCCCATATGGAATCGACGAGATCCACAAGTTCCTAAAAGCATCTGGTGGAATGCCGATGCTCCTTTTGTGGGATTTCGAATTATGCGACCGGCTAAACAGCCATCTGCAAAAGAGATTAACTCCTTCTTTGAAAAATATTTAAATTAAACCTCTTTCCTACTATGAAAAATACCAGACGAGATTTTGTGAAACAAACGGGCATAACAGCGAGTGGAATAATTTTAGCTCCCTGGGCAGCGAATGCATTTGCGGGCCAAAGTTTAGTAAACGACACCATCAAAGTCGCCTTGATTGGCTGTGGTGGACGTGGAACAGGTGCCATTGCACAAGCTTTGAGTACTAAAGAAAACATCGAATTAGTGGCCATGGCGGATGTATTCCGCGATCGCTTAGATGATTGCTATGCTAATTTGATGAAGTCAAGAGATAAAGACGCCTCCGCTAAAGCAGTGCCCATCAGCAAAAAGGTAAATGTACCAGAGGAAAGAAAATTCACTGGATTTGACGGCTATAAAAAGGCCATGGAATTAGCCGATGTGGTGATTCTAACAACTCCTCCAGGATTCCGCCCCATGCACTTCGAAGAGGCGGTTGCACAAGGAAAGCAGATTTTCATGGAGAAACCGGTAGCCACTGATCCTGCCGGAATCCAACGCGTATTAAATGCCGCAAAAATCGCGAAGCAAAAGAAATTAAACGTCGTGGTAGGTTTGCAACGCCATTACCAAAATTCATACAGAGCGCTATTGAAGCGTATTCAAGATGGGCAGATCGGCGATGTGGTTTCAGCATCCTGCTGGTGGAACAATGATGGAGTTTGGGTAAAACCGCGAAAAGAGGGCCAAACCGAGATGGATTATCAATTGCGAAATTGGTATTACTTTAACTGGATCTGCGGTGATCATATCACAGAACAACATATTCATAACATTGATGTTATCAACTGGGTGAAAAATAGTTATCCCGTTCGTGCTCGAGGCACCGGTGGACGCGAGGTCCGCAAAGGAAAAGATTATGGTGAAATTTTTGACCACCATATTGTTGAATTCGAATATGCGGATGGAACAATCTTAAACAGTCAGTGTAGACACATTCCCGGTACCTGGGCGAAAGTGGATGAGCTCGTGATAGGAACAAAGGGGAAAGTGCATTTTGACGAGGCCAAGATCTTTGATTCCAAAGGAAATGTGCAATATGCTTTTGACAAAAAGACGAAGGAAAATAATCCCTACCAAACAGAACATGACGAATTATGGGCAACAGTAGCCGCGGGGGAATACAAATATGCGGATGCAGAAAATGGTGCTTATTCTACTATGACATCTATTCTAGGCCGAATGGCCACCTATTCAGGTCAAGTAATTGAATGGGATAAGGCAATCAACTCGGGCATCAATATCGCTCCATCCCGATTTGCTTGGGATGCAGATATGCCTTCAAAACCTGATGCTAATGGCTTATATGCCGCAGCGGTGCCTGGAAAAACAACTTATTTTTAATTTAATTATTCATTTAAACGAGGCCTCTAAAGCCAGAGGCCTCGTTTAACATAACCTTATCTTAAGGTCAAAATAAGCGTACCTATCGCAACAGCCAAAAAATAGGATCCCTGAACTCCTAATCCCACATAATAATTTTTGAGCATTTTTTTATTTTTAATTTGCTTGGCTTTTTGTCTATAACCGAGTGCATATTGCTCATTCTCCATCAAATTCAAATCCGGATATCCTAAATTTTCATCAAGGGGCACTCTACTATCAGCAATAAATAAAGGAGCCGCTCCGAACAAAATTCCATATCCAGGTATCATGGTAGTAGCTAAAACAGCGGTTCCAGCTGTCTTATATCCTTTGTAATGGATTGTTGCATCATTTTGACCCTGCTTAAATAAATCGTTATTCTTTGATTTGCCATCAGTAGAACCCATTTCGATTATCTGAACTGGCTTATTTTCTCGAGATTTTGAAGACAAAGAATCTTGTGCACTCATATTAAATGACAAACTCATCAATAGGGCAACTAGGAATAAATTTTTCATATATAGGTTGTTTAATTGTACATACTAATTAACCAAACTCTTCATCACCCATTTTCTAAAATCCGTTCGAAATTCTAGCGGATAAGTAGAAGGAGTCTGACACATCATAATAGCAACCACTTCATTTATTAAATCAATAAAAAATACCGGCCCTGTAGCTCCACCCCAGGAAATCGTCCCCGCCGGAACTGGATCATTCTTTACTTCTCTCCTGTTAATCATGTAACCAAACGTCCAACCGTGATTTTTTAAATCATCTTTCGGCTTAATAGAACCTTCTAAATTCAGAGGCAATTGATCCGTTTTCATCAAAGCAATGGTAGACGGTTTCGCAATGCGAACGCCATTATATACTCCATCTTGCATCACCATTTGGCAAAATTTAAAATAATCAATGGCAGTAGCATTCAATCCTCCGCTACCCGAATAAAAGGTCTTAGGGCTGCTTATGCGTGTACTTTTTTCTGAACCTGGATCAAGTAAAGACAATTTACCTTTTCCGTCAGGCTGATAA
>JBIIGE010000158.1:0-2625 GCA_044236555.1 Aquirufa sp. | reverse complement strand
TAGTGAATGGACAATCATCAACAAGGCTGGTAAAAAACAGTACTTCAAAGTGGCTAAATTAAATCCGAAAGCGAACGCAGACGACAAGTTATTTAATTTCGATAAGAAAGCATTTCCTGGAGTGGAAGTAAATGATCTTCGCTAGAATTTACTACCAATAAAAAAGGCTCCTCGAAATTTTCAAGGAGCCTTTTTTTATTGGTCTTTAGTTTTTAAACCGTTTGCAAAATCAATTGCTTCATTATCTCTAATCCATCTGTATTATTTAAATCTGGATCAGCCGCTCTTTCCGGGTGAGGCATTAAACCGAATACGTTTCTTCCTTCGTTGCAGATACCTGCAATATTTAATAGGCTTCCATTCGGATTAGACTCCTCAGTCACGTCTCCATTCTGATCACAGTAGTAGAATAAGATCTGGTCATTTGCTTTCAAAGAAGCTAACGTTTTCTCATCTGTAAAATAACGTCCCTCAGCATGAGCAATAGGTATCTTGTAGGCCTTATTCGCATCTAACTCTTGAGTTAACAAAGAATTGTTCGTCGCCGCTTTTAAGTAAATATTCTTCGAAATAAACTTCTGAGAACTATTTCTTAATAAAACGCCTGGCAACAAATGCGCTTCTACTAAAACCTGAAATCCATTGCAAATACCCATTAGGTAACCACCATTTTTCGCATGCTCAATCACATGGTCCATAATAGGAGAAAAGCGGGCAATAGCACCTGAACGTAAATAATCTCCATATGAGAAACCTCCAGGTATTATGATGAAATCGCAGTTTTGTAGATCAGTCTCTTTATGCCAAAGTTTAACAGCCTCGTGGCCTAAACTTTGAATGACTCCGACTGTATCGTCGTCACAATTGGATCCTGGAAATACTACTACGCCAAATTTCATATCTTTTTTGCTATTATTTTGTGCAAAAATACGGCTTTTGAATGAAAAATACAGACCCATTTACGCTTTTATTTTAACCAAAATCCAATCCTCAAGCCGGCTTTAGATTCAAATCCATTTTGTCCGATACCGGCATTGAGTGATAGATCTAAGTGGAAATGGCTAGAGTAGTTTCGCTGAATTCCCCAGACACCACCAGCATACATACTAGTGGCCTCTTCACCTTTTTTGAAAATAAAGGATGGTTCCGCAAATAATCCTACATAGTTCCCGGAGTAATTTGTGGAGAGACGACCTTCGTCTCTCCGTTTTTCACTATTATAGTAATGGCGATATTCACCCCGTATAAAGGCCGATTTTGTTTGAAAACCGTCTTTGTTTCCATAGCCACTTATACTCCCTACAGAAAATTTTAGCGAATTGTTTTCTTGTAAACGTTTCTCTATTCCAATAGCGGGAGAAATTAATGAAAATGAATAAAGTGGTTTTGCTTCTTGGGCACTTACTTGAAGTGCTGCAGATAAAAAGAGTAAGAATAGTACGTATTTCATGATGCTGGGATTAGATGTTTAATGTATAGTAAAGTCCGTTTCTTCCACGGCAAATAGCTGTTCCTACGTTACTTTGCCAGAATAAAGGGACATAGTTAAATGTTTCATCAATAACTGTTTCAATTTTATGATCATCTTCTGTTGAAGCAGCATATTGTTTAGAAAAAGAGGTATAGAATTCTTGGAAATCGATAATTCCTTCCATCGACATAGCTGCATTACTATTCCCCCAGTAATGACTAAACCAAAATCTTTGTCGCCATTCGTGTTTCACACGTACAGCAAGTTTTCGGTAGAAGCCTAAGTCTAAGAGGTAGACCTCTGCTGTAAATCGGCAGGTTCCTTGGCCGGGGTTTTCATAGGTAACAGTATTGCTCGCTGTTCTATTGGCTATTCCAACTATGCTTTTAGATCGAATCGATGATACGGGTTGGCATTTATAAACCTCAACTAACGGTGTGGATTGCGGATTATTTAGAAAGCTCGCTTTGTTTTTTTCGAAGTCAGCTATTTTTATTTGAAAAACATAATCAGAGCTGACTTGGTAGACTAATTCCCCTATTTGAATAAGCCCATCTTTAGAGATTAATCGACCTAAGATGGGGTCGTCTACCATGGGTTGAAGTGATTTAGTATCTTGTTCACCCACTAACTTAAATAAATGGTCATAACCACTAAGGCCCCCTGTTTTCCCGAGTTGGGTTAAGGTAAGTGAATCTAATCTTTCTAGTGAGGTGCTTTGAGAGTCGAAGAATTGTATATCTCGTAGAATAGTAGGGTCATTCGGGTTTAGCTGAAATCGCTTCAAATAATTTTCAAAAGCATCTTGATTTTCAAATGATAGGAAACCATGTATACTTAGTAAGGACGCTTGCTTACTTGCAGGAATAATTTCACTCGTCTGATCTTTAGAACAGGAACCAAGCAGTAAAGAGATGGCAAGGAGGAAAAGGACGAGATAGCTCGCAGAGAGATTTTTCATTGTATTAGTGGTTATATTGTGAGTACTGGGATAAAGGTAGACTAATCTTTGAGAGTTCGCTACCGGTTAGCAGAGATTACCAATTTACTGATAATAAGGAAATGAAAAAGGCCGCGACTCGAAGAGTCGCGGCCTTTCAAAACCTAACAGGAACTAAATCCTAGTATCTGTAGTGCTCTGGCTTGTATGGACC
>JBIIGE010000159.1:0-2625 GCA_044236555.1 Aquirufa sp. | reverse complement strand
TTGATTGATACGTTTAATCTGTACATATTCTTTGGGACTAATTCCAATCACCTCTTGAAAGAGGCGAGAAAGGGTTTTATACGAATTTGGCAGTATAGATGAATCCCCTTCTAAATCTTGAAGCATTAGTAATAATTTCAAATACTTTTTAGCCTGTTTTTCTATCAATTGATTTAATAAATAGGCTTCGATTACTTCACAACGCTGATCAAATCCCATGGTCTGATCTAATTGAGGAAGATTAGATAAAAGCTCGCTGGCGTCTGTACTCTCATTATTGGTAGCCGATATAGACGAATCTAAAAAGGCGAATAAACCTCCCACACGAAACTTAACACCAAAAATATGAATACCTGGTTGATGCTTATAGAAATTAGGAGCCTGATGCAAACCCTCTAATTGAATTCCGTTAATTGATTTAAAGTGATCCGTATTTGCATGCGACCTATAATAATCTTTTCCAAAAGAATAGGTTAAAACAGTTTGATCTTCCGGAAAGATCGTTTCGATATCATACGGTATAATACCCGATTCCTCCACCTGTTTTTCCCATAGGTGATCTACAAACGGCGCTAAGGCCTCTGAAGGTTTTCGGTATTCGATGATCATTTAGAATTTGCCCAGGTTCTAGAAATAAAGGCTGCTAGAAAGCCTAAAACCACAATTAAATACAAGGCTTTATCTAAGCCAATAAAATCAGATAAATACCCAATTAAAACAGGTCCTAATAAAAATCCAATGTAGGCAATAGTTGAAACGCCAGCAATCGCAATAGATGGCATAATTTCTTTTTGATTGCCAGCTTGTGAATAGATTAAAGGAACAATGGTCGAAATGCCTAGTCCCGTTAAAAAACAACCTACAATTTTAATATATATAGAGGGAAATAACAGCGTAAGCAACATTCCCAAGCTAATCAGAATACCATTCAGAATTAGAATTGTAGAGACGCCGTACTTTAAGGATATACTATCGCCTATAAATCGACCTAACACCATAGCCGCCGCAAAAAAGGAGAAGCCAATGGTAATAGGGAATGGGGAATCAGGTTTGTATTCTTTAAAATACAAGGAAATCCAATCGGCCATGGCTCCTTCACATAACATTCCACAAAAAGCAATAAAGGATAAGGTGATTAAATAGGGGCCTAAATTAACTATAGAGGATATGGATTTAGTATCATCCTGAATAGGTTTATCTTTTAATAAATTTCGAAAGCTAAATGGAATTAGGATAATATTTGATAGAGCAATTAAACTAAAATGTTGACTGGTTGTAAAATTTTCCTTTTCTAATATTCCGCCTAAAAAGGCCCCTGCTAATAAACCTATCGAGAAAACGGCGTGAAAAGAAGACATGATGATTTTATTCATTTTGGCCTCTAAACTAACTACCTGCGTATTCATAGCAATATTCATTATATCTCCAGCCATACCGAAGAAAAATAGACCTAAGAATAACGATAATGCTGAGGTTAATAAGCTTAAACTTGGTATGACCACCACATACATTACTATAGCCATGAGCGTAATCCACCTAGAAGCATATTTTGTTAAAAGCCAACCGGCAATGGGTAAAGAGACCAAAGAACCGATAGGTAAACCCATTAATACAGTCCCTAATTCAGCATCTGATAGCTGTAGAGAAGTCTTAAAATCAGGTATACGCGTGGCCCAGGTAGCAAAATTTAATCCACATATAAAGAATAAAATACCTATACTAAAACGCGACTTCTTCATTAATCTAACAGTAATTTTTCTACGTCTTTCCAATTATTCACCCGTTGATAATCGGTGATGTGTAGGTTGTGTGGAGCCGTATACAGCAGAGGGGTACCGGTAAATGAATGCAAATTCTTTTCGTGATCATCAATCAGATAATCCGCTTGAATCATGTATTTGTGACCACAAAAAACGATGTGTTTCCAAGTAATAAATGGAAAATGCATTTCCATCCACGTTAGTTTCTCTTTTAACGAATTAGGGAATTCTGTCGCAGCTGACACAATAAAAATCTCGTATTGTTCCGTTAATTTTTTTACCACCTCGACTGCATCTTCATTCACCGGAATATGTTCAAAGAATCCTGGTTCCCATAAAAAAGAGTTATTTGCTAAATAATGAGCATAAAATTCTTCCTTGTACTCTTTACCACCCTGTAAAAGTTCTTCGTAGGTGAAATTTTTGTTAACCTTTTCATTGATGCGATCAATAATTACATGAGTTGTTTTTGCTAAAACATCATCCATGTCAATGGCAATTCTTTTCATAAGCTATAATTCAAAAAAAAACTCCCCAAATATGGGGAGTTTTCAAGTATTAATCTAATTATAATTACATCATTCCACCCATTCCACCGCCACCTTGGCCATGTCCATGAGCTGGTTCATTTGCTGGTTTGTCAGCAATCACACATTCTGTTGTTAACAACAATCCTGCGATAGACGCTGCATTTTCCAACGCTAAACGTGTAACCTTAGTAGGGTCAATAATACCCGCGGCAATCATATTTTCATATTTATCTTCGCGTGCATTGTAACCGAAATCATCTTTTCCAGCCTTAACCGCATTGATAACTACAGAACCTTCACCACCCGCATTAGCAACGATCGTACGTAATGGAGAT
>JBIIGE010000157.1:0-2635 GCA_044236555.1 Aquirufa sp. | reverse complement strand
GAGGCCAAAGAACGAACTCCTATTCCTCTCCTTCTTACAGTAGCCCTAGCTCAAGCGGAGGTTATAGTGGCGGCGGAGGCGGTGGTGGCGGTTCTAATCGCGGTCCTCGTTAATTTACGATCATGAAGAAAGTTCTTTTATTCCTACTCGGCGTATGCACGCTGAATGTGGCTGTAGCCCAAATCTATACCTATCCCGGTTTAGCTAAGCAATTTTCAACGACTTATTCGACTGGAACTGCGCGTATGCAGGCACTAGGAGGAGCGAATAGTGCTTTAGGTGCTGACTTAAGTTCAATAACGGGTAATCCAGCAGGATTAGGATTGTATACTCGCTCTGAAGTGAATATGAGTCTGGCTTACACGGGAGTGCAAACGAAATCGAATTACCTTAGCTCCTCGAATAATGCATCTGAAAATCAAATTCAGTTCCCTACCTTAGGTATGGTGCTTTCCAGTAATAATCTGGGCGGAGGGGATTGGCACGGTTCTTTTGGTTTTGGCTATTCTCGACAAGCAATTTTTATTCAACCTATTCTAGTTTCTGGCACAAATAACCGTAGTTCTTTACTCGATAACTTTATTGAAAAGGCGAATGAGAAAGGGGCCACAGGTGCTAGTCTAGATGAAGAGTATGATGCTGTTTCTGGGACAGCAGATTCACCTGAAGCTTTGGCGTATCAAACCTATTTAATCAACCCTAATCCTACTACGGGAGGGGCACCATTTGAACGTTTTCAGCCCTTATTACCCACGAATCAATTTGGTTCTTCTACTAATACTGGGGCGTTAACATCTTGGGATTTTGCTTATGGAGCCTCTTACCGCGATCAGTTGTACCTGGGCGCAGCCATGCATTTTACACGGATTCGTTCTAATTCTTCCACTTCTTGGGAGGATGAATATGTAGGGGCAAAAAATGTGGCAGGCTTTCAATATGAAGAAACACTATTAACATCAGGCTCAGGGATTGCGGTAAGCCTTGGAGGTATATATAAAGTGAATCCCTCTCTTCGTCTTTCCTTTGCCTTTAGAAGTCCGACATTCTATGATCAAATGAATGAGACTTATGACGCACGTTTATTCCCTGATGTAATTGGTATTCCATCCATCGGATCAAACGGTAATCCAATCATAATTACTAAGGTGAATCCCATGCGCTTAACAACGAATGAGTTCTCTTACCAGTTAACTACTCCCATGCGACTTTCAGGAGGTCTGGCATTCTTTTTTTCGAAAAGAGGTTTCTTGACTGCGGATTTAGAATATGTAGGTTACAATGCTATGCGTGTTTCGTCGGTTGAATTAGGCGCAGGTCCTAATCAATCCTTTAAGTCAAAGTACAATGGTCAAATCTCCCGCAATTTTGAAGGGGCTTTGAATGTCAAAGTAGGATCAGAAATTCGTGTGACTCCTTCTATTTCAGTTCGTGGAGGTGTGGCTATGTTTGGCGGGGGATATGCACAGAGCTATGATACTATTGATCGTAACGCCTTACAATTTTCGGGTGGAATCGGATACCGTAAATCAAATTTCTATCTTGATTTAACAGCTATTCGTCGAACACAGAAAGATGCCTATACTCCATATACACTGAAGAATACGGCTGATTTTAGTTCTGCTTTATTAGATCTGACGTCTACGCAGGTTATGATCGGAGGAGGAATCTATTTCTAAACCGGAATATATTGGTCTAAAAGCCAAAGTAATTGACTTACGGTTATTTCCCCATCCACTTGAATATCGGCTTGCTGGTAAAATGGCAAACGTTCCTCAAAGGTTTTTTTGATGGAGGCGATGACGACTTCTTCGCTTTGGGTCTTATCAAGTAAGGGACGATTATTACCTTGTGCTTTGTACAGACGTGTGGCTAAATCATTCACATCTACATTTAGGAAAACACTTACCCCATTTGCTTTAATGAAATCCATATTTTCATTAAAGCAAGGAACTCCACCTCCTGTGGCGATGACCATTGATTGATCTGGTTGAAAACCTCGTAACGTCTTTTTTTCTATTTCACGGAAGTGCGCCTCGCCAAAATTCGAAAAGATCTCCGATACCGTTTTCTGTTCACGGGTTTCAATTAACTTGTCCATGTCCATGAAAGAGTAACCGATATTCTTTGCTAATTCTTTTCCCAAGGTGCTTTTTCCTGAGGAGGGCATTCCCACTAAATAGATATTCTTCATTCGTATTATTCTAGGCTTTGTTGAATTTCATCCGCTGATGGAAGGGCATAGGAAGACCATTTCCCTTTAACTGTTCCGTCTTTTAATAGCCACAATCCTGGGCTTGAGCGAACGATGGTTTTAAGTATTTTCGTGTCTGCTGAAAGCGCCGGAAACGCTAATTGGTATTTGTGACGTAAAGCGTTGACCTCTGCGTCAGGCGAAGAGGATACGAGCCAAACGGTGATATTTTTTAATTCTTTCGTTAGTTTTTCAATTGCTGGCAAAGCCCCCTCATTCATGTGATGAATATTAGGGATGATGACCATCAATTTTGCTCCTTTAAAGCTTTCTTGTGTATAATTGGTTGTATCCCCTTCCGCCCACAATTGGTAGTCTGTAATCAAGGGTTTCGCTTCTTTTTCATTCGTTGCCTGCATCGAAATGAATTGCGCCGTCGTATCC
>JBIIGE010000156.1:0-2636 GCA_044236555.1 Aquirufa sp. | reverse complement strand
CAACGGATTCGTTGGGAGAATTCTCAATCACCATAGCCGCCCGCAGTTACCAAGTGATTGCTAGAAGTCTAGGATATAAATTCAAGACATTTCGCTTAGATCTTTCTAAGAGTAACCAAATGACGATTGAACTCGAACGTTCGGAGCAATTACTAGGCGAGGTAGTTATTACCGCCGAAAAAGCTGATGCGAATGTGAATAGAGCGATGATGGGAGTGGAGAAAATGTCTTCCAAAACCTTGAAAAAATTGCCCACTTTAATGGGGGAGGCTGATGTCATTCGCAGTATCTTATTGCTACCGGGTGTTTCGACGGTGGGTGAAGGGGCCTCTGGGTTTAATGTGCGTGGGGGTAATGTAGATCAAAATCTCGTTTTACTCGATGGCGTTCCTTTGTTTAATACCTCCCATTTGTTCGGTTTTTTTACGGGATTTAATGCGGATATGGTCCAAGATTTAAGTTTGTACAAAGGAGGAATTCCGTCGATGTATGGAGGACGCGCCTCTTCGGTATTAGATGTACGGGTTAAGGAGGGGGATTTTGAAAAATGGTCATTTCAGGGGGGCGTGGGACCTATCTCGTCTCGCATTTTAGTCGATGGGCCGCTCGTGAAAGGAAAGACTTCTTTAATTGTGGGTGCCCGCGGCTCGATTTCTGATTTTTATATGCAGTATTTTCCGGATCCTAATTTAGCGAAGAGTAGGGCGAATTTTTATGACGTTAACTTTAAGCTGACCCATCGTTTTGGGAAGAATCAACGCATTTCCCTGTCTGGTTATGCGAGTGATGATGGATTTAAGTTTGCGCAGGATACACTCTATTCTTGGAATACAAAGGCGCTTAGTTTCAAGCACAATGCCTTGTTAAAAGGAGGATTGTCGCATAATTTGACAGCCTTTTACAGTGATTACAATTATGGTATTGAGGGCCAAAAAAACGGCTTGGAATTCCTTTGGAAACCCTCCATCATCCAAACCTCCATCAAGGAAGAACTGAGTAAAGACTTAGGTAAATATGGTCGCATCGATGCGGGTGCGGAGATTTCAGCTTTCTCGAATGATGCGGGCAGTTTCTTACCTAATTCATCCAACTCTACTATCGACAAATTTGCCATGCCCACTGAGCATACCCGGGAATCGGCAGCCTATTTAGGTCACAGTTTGCCCATCGGTAAAAAATTAAGCTTGGATTATGGACTACGCTATGCGTCCTATCAATTAATAGGTCCCGGGGATTTTTATCAATATAAAAAGGGTATGCCGCGGGAAGTCAATACCATTACGGATACCTTAAAGGCAGGCTCGAATGAGGTGGTGGCTAGTTATGGTGGTTTTGAGCCTCGCTTGTCTTTAGCGATTAAATTAGATACGAGCTTTTCAATAAAAATAGGCTTTAACCGGATGCAACAGTTCCGCCATTTGCTTTCGAATACGATGGCCGTTTCGCCGTCTGATATTTGGAAAAATTCGAACCAGCAGATTCCTCCCCAAATCGCCGATCAATATTCCATCGGTTTCTTTAAGAACTTTACGAATGCATCGAATGCTGTTTTCGAAACCTCTGCTGAGTTTTATTACAAGAACTTAAACAATGTAGTGGATTATGTGGACGGGGCGCAGTTATACTTGAATCCCACGGTGGAGACCCAGCTATTAGTGGGTAAGGGTTTAGCCTATGGAGGGGAGTTCTTCTTGAAAAAGTCGCGTGGAAAACGGTTGACGGGTTGGGTTTCCTACACTTATGCACGTACGTTCAGAACGATACAGGCAAATGAAAATCAGACGGACGCGAATTTTGGGATTCAATTTCCGGCAAATTTTGACACACCGCATACCTTTAAATTTGTGTTAAATAATCGATGGACAAATCGCATTTCCTTTAATGCGAACTTTACTTATACCACGGGTCGTCCGATTACCTATCCGAATGGTCGGTATAAAATTTATGCCTTTAACGAATTGTATGATTATGCGGTAAAGACGGGGATATTTCCTCGACCAGGTTTAGCACAAACTACCTATACCTATAATGGAACGACCTACAGTTTCTTGCAGCCGAAAGAGATTAACGAATTAGTGGATGGCTACTCTACGGCGTCATTCACGCTTAGAAATGCAGAAAGAATTCCAGATTATATGCGTTTAGACGTAGGAATTACGTTTGATCCGAAGCCAGGCAAACGCTGGCAGGGAAGCTGGAACTTCTCCATCTACAATTTATTAAGCCGCCAAAATGCCTATTCCGTTTATTTCCGTTCCTCTACCGGCGAAATAAACCAGGCGAAAACCTACCAATTGTCGGTATTAGGCGCCGCGATTCCTTCTATCACTTATAACTTCAAATTCTAATGAGACACCTAATCCTATTCTTTAGTGCCTTGTTGTTTTTGACTTCTTGTGAGACAGAAATAGAGGATTTTAAGACGGAAAACTTGAGTTCTGCCATCGTGGTTTCTGGAGAAGTTTCGAATTTGGATGGACCCTATAATGTTCGCTTGAATTATGTAGGAGCCTATTCTCCCTATGATGCTACCTTGTTTTCCGGGCAGCCTATCACGGATGCAAATGTGCGCATCATCGATGGGAATGGGAAAGAGACAGCCTATTATGAGAAAAGTAAAGGCTATTATTTGAGCC
>JBIIGE010000155.1:0-2642 GCA_044236555.1 Aquirufa sp. | reverse complement strand
CTTAGGATCTACGATTAATTCACCGTTAGACGGGAAATAATCCGTTGTATTTCCGGTCCAATTGAATAAGGATGATCCATCAAATAAAGTTGTAAAGTCGCTTTCTGGAGCAGTATAAACTACTTCAGGCTGTAATTCTTTGACATAAATATTTCGGTAAACGATATGATTGCCGTGCGCTTGTAATTCAATGGCATCTTTCCCGAAAATCGGTATTTTACGGTCCCAATAATTTTCTAAGATCGCTTTGTCTACCGCTAATTCTCCATTCAGATACACCGTTACACGCTCCCCTTTCATGATAATGCGGAAAGTATTCCATTCTTCAACTGGATTATCCGCCACTTTTAAAGGAATACGCGGGTTGATTTGGTTGTTGTATAAACCTCCAGAACCTACCTGAGCCCCTACTTTTGTCAATGCTGTATCCCAAATCTGTACTTGAGGTGACCCTCTCAAATAAATGCCTGCATCCCCTTCTTTTTCAATTTTCCAATCGACATACATTTCAAAATCTTGGTAATCTTTTACAGAACACAGATTATCACCATGACCCGTGAAATGTAGCTCCTCCCCCTTCGCTTCCCATCCAGAGCGCATCACTTCATCTGCTTTCACTTGTAACAAGGCCAAAGTATCCGCTGATAATAAACGTCTTTTCACTGGATTAGCCACCAGGCCCTTCCAACCACGTAAATCCTGTCCATTATACATGGTGTAAAATCCACGATCCGAGATTTTAAATGCCTCTGTTAATTTCTCACGAGTGGCTGGATCAGTAACTAGATTTAAACCTTCTTGTACCCATTCCTTAGTCATTTGACCTCTGAAATCAGGATTAGCTAAATAAAGAGATGCTAACCCTTCTGCTGCGTTTTGGCGCACATTAGGATCTTTTAATCCGAGGTAAAGTGTACGCATCGCTGACAAGGAATTGCATTTTGCTAGGCCCCTAAAAATCTGCTCTCTTGTCTCTAAATTAGTCGTTAAATCTAACGCATTGCGGTAGTTTAATACCTGCTGTTCTACATTTTTAAATAACTTAGCATTAATGCGTGCGTAAGCACGAATGGCCTCTTCATTTTTGGTCTTTTTGGCCTCTAAATACAACCAACCTAAATTTTCTAGTTCTTGTATAAATGGAATCCAGTTCGCTTTTTGAGTGGACTTCAAGGCAAACGCTGTTATCTTACTATTTAAAGTTCCGTCTTGCTTTGTGATATTAGTCATCGCCTGCTGTAATGCCTTTACCTCTGAGGCTAATTCAGTATGGCCAAGCTTCCCTGCAATGATATCAAAATCAGCTACACCAGCCCAATAAGGCAAGGCATAAAAACCCGATGCCCGCGTAGGTAAATTAGATTGTACCGATCGCCAAACTAAAGGTTTTACTTCCGGCCATTGACGGGCTGATCCATAAACGAGCAAGACTGTTTTTTGCGCTAAACTTGCATTTTCATAGCCTCCTAACTCCTTTTTAAAGAAATCATTCGCCTTCAATGAAGTACAAAAATCAGCTATTTCAAAATTAGCCTCAGATGAGGTAGCTAACATTGACCACACAGTCGCTAGGTTATTTACACCCCCTACTTGCAACAAGGCCAATACTTTTTCTTTAGCAAAACCTCCCGGCATCGCCGGAACTGCCCAAGACGCTTTATAGGTACCAACCGCTTTCACAAAAGCACTTGTATGAGTGACATCCCACGTTTTTATCGCTAACTTCAATGCATTCACATCACGAGGAGCACTTAAGTAGTTCTTCAAAATAAATGCCATCACTTGCGGCCTCGATGAAGCATAGCGTTGTAACCAAACCACGGCATCTAAATGAGCCAAAGTCTGCATCTCCGCATTTTCTGTCAAGCCAATCGCTAAATAGGCTACCAATTCTGCTTTATTCTTTGCTATAGATTGGATAAATGATTCCGTTACTTGCGTGGGATCATAGGCGCCTTTTAAAGCATAAGCGGCTAATTTCAGGCTTTTAAAATCCCCTTTCTCGGCTAAAGAACGTAAGCGATTTTGTTCTACCCGACTCGCATCTTGTGCGAATACAGTAGAGCTGATCAATAAAAATAAAAGTAGATATCTCATCATTTTACAAAATATAAGGTGCGCGCATCGGTTGATCCATTAGGCGGTTCGCCTCATCATCCCCTACGATTACTTGATTGATTGGGTCGAACTTTAAATTTCTGTGGACCCGCATCGCGATTAAACCTAGGTTAATCAAAGTGCAAGAACGGTGTCCATTTTCCTCATTCAAGGCAAATTTCTTTCGATTTTTTACCGAATCGACAAAATCTGTTTGCTGCATCACAGGATCAGGAAACTCGGCTAATTTTTTGGCCAAATCTGGAATATCGGACTGCATATTACGATACAACTTACCTTTAGGGCCTTCGATGTAGGCTACCTTCTCGTCTTTTGCCTCTCCGTCTAAGACGATTTGACAACCATCTGCATAGGTATATGTAATGCGATTAAAGATCCCCACGGCATCTTTATCTTGTATCGGGGCATCCACTTCGATGTAGACCGGGGACTCATTATCCTTACCTAACATATACTGAATAGGGTCCATATAATGTTGTCCCATATCTCCTAAAGCACCTCCATCATAATCCCAGTATCCACGG
>JBIIGE010000154.1:0-2648 GCA_044236555.1 Aquirufa sp. | reverse complement strand
CTAAAAGGGATCGCATGATGCCCACAGGACCCTTAGACCCTTGGTAATACATACTATCCTCGACACCGATGTTATCAATAATGGCCAAAAATTGCGAGGCCACTTGCTTCACCTCTTGAACCATTTCAGCCATCGATTTTACTAATTGAGTTTCTAACTGATGAAAATCAGCCAATTTAAACTGACTCAAATGAGGCTCAACGGCTAAATACTTTTCCTCTAATGAAATTTTTAAAAAATCATATAAACTCTCACGCAACCGATTCCAACTACGTCCCTCCTCAATTTCCTTTTTAGCAAAAGATAAGAGCAGCTCATTCAATTCCGGATTACCTAATCCATTCACCTTATCCACTAATTGATTAATTAACTCATGTATATAGCTTTTAGAATCAAGCAGAACCTCAAAATGCGATGGTAATTTTAATTCTTCAATGAAAGAAGAACTTAATCTTTGGACAAATGAATCAATCGTCATCACAGAGAAAAGACCATAATCCTGTAAAATTTGTTGAAGCGTTGTAGCCGCTCTTGAGGCTATCTCATCTCTGGTTAATGATACATTCTCTGATGCTAACTCGGATTGAATTTTATCAATGATCGATAGAATTTTAGGCTGATCACTAGCGGGTGTATGCTGAAAGGCTGGATAATCTGAAATTCCTGCTAAAAATTGCAAGATTCTTTGCCGCATTTCTTCAGCTGCTTTTATGGTAAATGTTACGGCTAAAATACGTCGGAAATATCCCTTAGATTCTACCTCACAGAGCGCCATCTTGATATACTCAATGGTCAAGGTATAGGTTTTACCTGATCCCGCTGAGGCTGAAAAGAGGGTGATTTGTTGAGGTTTCATTGAAATATTAATAAGAATGCAAGATAAAATAAAAATAGGATTAATTCGGTATGCTTTTATTTCACTATCTTTGTTTCCCGTAACCAAATCAACAATTCTTTCAATGTCTGGTAAAGGGAATCCCAAGAAATCCAAGTTCATTTTTGTTACGGGTGGTGTAACAAGCTCGTTAGGCAAAGGTATCATAGCCTCTTCTTTAGCGAAGCTCTTACAAGCACGAGGTCTAACCTGTACAATCCAAAAGTTTGACCCTTATATCAACATCGATCCAGGTACGCTGAATCCATATGAACATGGCGAATGCTATGTAACAAATGATGGAGCAGAAACAGATTTAGATTTAGGACATTACGAGCGGTTTTTAAATACGCCTACTAGTCAAGCCAATAACATCACCACTGGTCGTATTTACCATAATGTCATTACCAAAGAACGCCGAGGAGATTACTTAGGTAAAACAGTACAAGTAGTACCTCATATTACAGATGAAATAAAGCGCAACATTATGCTCTTAGGCGAATCTGGTAAGTTTGATATCGTCATTACTGAAATTGGTGGTTGCGTAGGTGATATTGAATCCCTGCCATTTATCGAGGCAGCACGTCAATTGAAATGGGATTTAGGGGAGAAAAACACCTTGTTCATTCACCTGACATTGATTCCCTATTTAGCCTCAGCAGGAGAATTAAAAACAAAGCCTACGCAGCACAGTGTAAAGCAATTATCTGAATCAGGCATTCAACCTGATATTTTAGTTTGCCGTACAGAACATCCGATTCCTCAAGATATGAAGAAAAAGATAGGCTTATTCTGTAACGTATCTGAAGCGGATGTAATCGAAGCGCGTGATGCGTCTACTATCTACGAGGTTCCTTTATTAATGAAGGAAGAGCGCCTAGATAGCCGAGTCTTATATAAATTAGATATCTATAATGACAAGGAATCGAATCTAAAAAACTGGACTAATTTTCTTACCAAATTGCAAAACCCGAAGTTCGAGATCAATATCGGATTAATAGGTAAATATGTTGAATTAAAGGATTCCTATAAGTCCATCGCCGAAGCGTTTATTCACGCAGGAGCAGCAAACGATATTAAAGTAAACCTTCAATGGATTTCTTCTGAAACGATGGATACAGAAGATATAGCAGAAACCTTAACCGGTTTAGATGGAATCTTAGTGGCTCCAGGTTTCGGAGAAAGAGGAATTACTGGAAAAATCAATGCAGTTAGGTTTGCGCGTGAGAATAAAATTCCATTCCTAGGTATTTGTCTGGGTATGCAATGTGCAGTCATTGAATTTGCTAGAAATGTAATGGGCTTAACAGAGGCACATTCTTATGAAATGAATCCAGATAGTCCAGATCCAGTGATTAATTTGATGCTGGAACAAAAAGAAATCTCTGAAAAAGGTGGAACTATGCGTTTGGGATCCTATCCATGTAAAGTGGAAAAAGGAACTTTAGCCTATAAAATCTACGGAAAATCACTCATTCAGGAGCGTCATAGACATCGGTACGAATTTAATAATGACTACTTGGATCAATTCCATAAAGCCGGATTAATTACTTCAGGTATTAATCCAGATTCTAATTTGGTAGAGATCGTGGAAATTGAAAATCATCCTTTCTTTGTAGGTGTTCAATTCCACCCAGAATATAAATCGACGGTTGAAAGTCCGTCTCCCCTATTTGTACAATTTGTAAAGGCAGCGCATCAACATGCGGTACCTTTCATCAAAAATTCTAAATAAAAAATCATGGATAGAAATTCCATCACGGGTATTGTGTTA
>JBIIGE010000153.1:0-2649 GCA_044236555.1 Aquirufa sp. | reverse complement strand
TTGGCTACATCCTGACTAAATCCTTGAGAAACTCCATAATTAATAATGGTATCTCCCGCGATAACTTCCACGCCTACATACAGAAAGAAAGCCACTAGACCTAAAACAAGATTTGGATAAGCCCAAACAGACTCTTTCGACTGTCCTGCATCTTCCACCGTCTCCTCTGCTTCCACTTCAGGTAGAGAAGAGAACCAAACCCAAATAGCCAAGACTACTAAAACAGCCGTCATTATACCATAAGGCATGATAACGATAGCTAATTTCGAAGTACCAGCGACCGCACTTGAAAGGAACAACCCACCAAAAATGAATTGACTTAAGATACCCGCCACCTTATTACAAATACCCATCACAGAGATTCTTTGCGCAGCTGAATCTGCAGGCCCTAAAATAGTGACATAGGGATTAGACGCAGTTTGTAAAAGCGCTAAACCCGTTCCGATCACAAAAAGACCAAATAAAAACATAGGATAATTGGCCATTTGAGCAGCAGGAATAAATAAAAGGGTACCCACCGCCATCGCTAATAATCCGAGTGACATCCCTTTTTTGAATCCAGTTTTTGCCAAAACCCAAGAGGATGGTATTGCCATCACGAAATAAGAGATAAAGAAAGCAAACGTAACTAGAAGAGAGTCAAAGTTATTTAATTGGAAGGCATCTTTAAAAAAGGCAATTAAAACCGAATTCACCCAGGTCACAAAACCGAAGACAAAGAAGAGAATACCGATAATTAAAAGAGGTCCATTGACGTTTTTTGATTGGTTCATAGATTTAGTATTGATCGTTTAAAGCAAAAATAGGTTGATTTTTTTTCCATTTACCCCGTGTAAAATCAGGTATTTGGATAGGAGCGGAGCCCTTCTTAATCGACTCCTCAGAAAGTGGTGCAATCGCAGACCAAGCTGCCGCATCATATACATCAATCGGTGGAGCTACTTTCGCCTTAATTGCCTCAATAAAGGCTCTCAAAACAAAATAATCAATTCCACCATGGCCTGCATTTTCCGCATCAGCCGCGTGTGCCTTCCATAAAGGGTGATCATATTTCTCTAAATAAGGTTTAGCCTCTTCCCAGCGGTGTGCTTTAGAAGAAACACCCTCAAGATAGATGGAACGATTATCTTCCATCCACAAACCCTTCGTGCCTTGAACTCGGAATCCTAACGAATAAGGACGAGGAGAATTCGTATCATGTGTAATCAGAATCGTTTCCCCATTCACACATTTAATCATTGTTTGAACGATATCACCACATTTGAAATTCACTTTCGCATTTGGATGATCTGCGCCCCCTTTTTCAACAATGTAATTATGAAGTCCCAAAGCAGGAGTGGCCATCGACGTCAAATAGGCAAATTGATTACCTCTATTAATATTTAACATCTCAGCAACCGGCCCTAATCCGTGAGTAGGATACAAATCCCCATTGCGATCGACGGAATGCTGCGTGCGCCATTTGGCCTCAGAAAATCCTTTCTCTCCAAACTCAACACCACCGCCATACGCTTGCTTTCCATCATTGAATTTCACTTCCCGTAAATCATGTTGGTAACCACATTGCACATGGTTCAAGGTTCCAAACATCCCCTGTCGAACCATATTCAACGTTGCTAGCACATCTCGACGGTAACACACATTCTCTAAAATCATGCAATGAGAACCTGTTTTCTCGTACATATTCACGAGGTCCCACGATTCTTTCAAGGTCACAGTCGCGGAAACTTCCACTCCGGCATACTTACCTTGCTTCATTACTTCTAAGGCCATAGGTACATGCCATTCCCACGGGGTGGCTATGACTACGCCATCAATATCGGTTCTTTTGGCTAAATTTTCGAAATCTTTTTCCGTCTTTCCATAAACGGCTGGGGCTGAACGGCCCTTGTCTGAAACCATCTTTAAAGCGATATTAATCGCTTTAGGATCAATATCACAAATAGCCACAATCTCAACATCCGGTCGATACATTGCCATTTCGAGGTGATTTTGACCTCTTAATCCTACACCGATAAAACCTAAACGCACTTTTGTTTGTTCTAAAGGAGATTGTCGTAGAAAGGTAGGGAATAAAGCGGTACCAGAAGTGTACACTAAGGAATCGGAGATAAACTTCCTTCTTTTCATTTCGTTAATGATTAGTCTAATAGGTTTTACAAAGATGAAATTTAAGGAAAATACTTTAAATTTATAAGAATTTAGAAAAAATGACTGAAGCCCCACGCGTTACCGTATTCCGAAAAGAACATTTCAATGCTGCTCACCGCTTGCACAATCCCAATTGGACAGCGGAAAAAAACAAAGAAATTTTTGGTCTATGTAACAATCCGAACTACCATGGACACAATTATGAAATAATTATCCAGGTTACCGGAACAATTGACCCTGAAACGGGTTATGTTATAGATACGAAGTTTTTATCGGATTTAGCCCAAACAGAAGTTTGCAAAAAATTTGATCACAAGAATTTAAATCTGGATGTTCCTGAATTTGCAGATTTAAATCCTTCCGCTGAAAACATCGTTATCGTTATTTACAACAAATTGAGGGCTAAACTCCCTTCTAAATTAGATTTAAAAATTAGATTGTATGAAACAGAAAGAAATTTCGTTGAATTCCCTGCTAATTGATACCGACCGTTTCTTG
>JBIIGE010000054.1:0-9965 GCA_044236555.1 Aquirufa sp. | reverse complement strand
TCAAAGCATCTACCCCCTTATAATCCCAAAAGGGAAAATTAGTTATTCTCCGGACGTAAGCTACGCACCGCAGCACCAGCTCTCCACATTTCCATATCTGCCATCTCTTTCAATTCAGCATCTAATTTCACGCGGTAATCTGGCTGAGAGTTCAAAGTAATTGAACGCTCTGCTTCTGCTTGAGATTTAACGGAGTTATATAATTTCTCGAATACTGGCTTTGTTGCATCGCGGAACGGCTTCCACCAATCCAAGGCACCACGTTGCGCTGTAGTAGAGCAGTTTGCATACATCCAGTCCATTCCGTTCTCCGCCACTAAGGGCATTAATGACTGAGTTAATTCTTCTACTGTCTCGTTGAATGCTTCTGAAGGAGAGTGCCCATTTGCACGTAAAACTTCGTATTGTGCAGCGAAGATTCCTTGGATAGCGCCCATTAATGTTCCACGCTCACCAGTTAAGTCAGACGTAACCTCTTTGTAGAAATCAGTCTCGAATAAGTATCCTGAACCAACGCCAATTGCCATGGCGATACATTTCTCACGTGCCTTACCTGTGGCATCTTGGTAAACGGCGAACGAAGAGTTCAAACCTTTACCTGCTACGAATAAACGACGTAAAGATGTTCCTGAACCTTTAGGTGCAGCTAAGAATACGTCCACATCTGCTGGAGGAACTATTCCAGTTTTCTCTTTGTAAGTAATACCAAAACCGTGTGAGAAATAAAGTGATTTCCCAGCAGTTAAATATTTCTTCACTGTAGGCCATAATTCGATTTGAGCGGCATCAGAAAGTAAGTAACAGATAATGGTTCCTTTTTCTAACGCTTCTTCGATTTCAAATAAAGTCACACCTGGAACCCAGCCGTCAGCGACCGCTTTGTCATAGGTTTTTCCTTTACGTTGACCTACGATTACATTTAGACCATTGTCTTTCATGTTTAACGCTTGTCCAGGACCTTGAACTCCATATCCGATCACAGCGATCGTTTGGTCTGCTAATACTTGTCTAGCTTTCTCTAATGGAAACTCTTCTCTTGTTACGATGTCTTCAACAACTCCACCGAAATTAATCTTTGCCATTTTTTTATTATTTAATTTATATTCGTTTTTCGATTACACAATTTCCCAATTGCCTTCTTCAGGCAAAAACTCTACTAAGCCTTTTTCCGTTTTACCCACGGCTACACGACCAGACTTCACAAACTCTAAAATGTCCCATTTTTTCAAATAGGTATAAAACTCTTGAATCTCTTCTTCTGATCCGTTCTTTTCCACCACCACATAATCGAGTCCAAAATGCACAATCTTGGCATTCCAATCTAAATTAATCGATTTAACATCAACCGGATTACCACCTAACGGAGTGGCTAATTTGAATAAAGCGATTTCATTAAAAACGATTTCATCATCTAGATAGCCAAACACTGCGAGAACGTCAGTCACCTTTCGGATTTGGCGAACTAATTTTTCAACGAATTCACGATTTTCATGCTTAATCACAATCGTAAATCGCGATACGCCTCGACGCTCTGTCTCTGAAACCGTTAAACTCTCGATATTTACCCGACGACGCGTGAAAATAATCGTGATTCGATTCAAAAGACCGACCGTATTTGTCGTAAAAACAGAAATGGTGTAATTCGTTAACATACTTATTCTAGCCTCACACTGGTTACACAGCCACCTGCAGGTACCATGGGGAATACATTTTCCTCTTTTTCACAAACGATTTCTAACAGATAAGGCTTATCTGAATTTAATAAGGTATCTAATGAATCGCTCAATTCAGCCCGATCCGAAACGGTGTGACCCGCGATCCCAAAGCCTTTCGCAATGGTAATAAAATCAGGGTTCTGTAATTCAACGAAGGAATACCGGTTTTCAAAGAACAATTGCTGCCATTGGCGCACCATGCCCAAGAAGTTGTTATTTAAGATGATTATTTTCACTGGCAAACCGCTTTGAGCAATCGTACCTAGTTCTTGTAAGGTCATTTGGAAACCACCATCACCAATCACTGCCACTACTTCGCGTTCCGGTACGGCTACCTTCGCGCCAAAAGCCGCAGGCAAGGCAAAACCCATCGTTCCCGCTCCGCCTGAAGTAACAATAGAATTACGTTTTTTGAAACGGTAATAGCGATTCGTAATCATTTGGTGCTGCCCTACGTCCGTTACGACTACGGCTTTTCCTTTGGTTTTTTCAGACAAGAAGTTAATCGCTTCACCCATTTTGATCTTATCCCCTTCGTGGAACAAGTCTTTCAAGGTTATTTTTTCATACTCTTCGTCGTCGTATTTCTTAAATTCAGCTCTCCATTCACTGTGGTCTGCCTTGTTCACTAAAGGCAACAGAGCCTTAAGTGCAGCCTTCGCATCCCCTACTACCGGAGCATCCGCCTTTACATTTTTATCTACCTCACTTGGATCAATTTCGATGTGAACCACCTTCGCCTGTTTCGCATAAGTGCTTAAATCTCCCGTAATACGGTCATCAAAACGCATTCCAATAGCGATCAACACATCGCAGGAATTAGTTAACACATTCGCGCCATAATTACCGTGCATTCCAGGCCAGCCCACATACAGGGGGTGGTCAGCATCCATAGAGGACATCCCTAACAAGGTCGTCGCCACTGGAATACCCGTTTTATCCACGAAATCATTCAACTCTTTTTCCGCGCCAGCAATGATAATACCGTGACCGGCTAAGATATATGGACGTTTTGCGCCATTAATTAATTTCGCCGCTGCTTCTACGTGTTCTGCTTTAGGCTCCACGCGTGGCTTATAAGAAATGATCGAGGTGCACGGTTTGTATTCAAAAGGTACAGTCATCAAATCTGTTTGAGCTGTACGTGTAATGTCAATTAACACCGGACCTGGGCGACCTGTTTCTGCGATATAGAAGGCTTTCGCCATGATCTCAGGAATCTCATTCGCATCTACGACTTGATAATTCCACTTCGTTACTGGCATGGAGATACCGATCAAATCACATTCTTGGAACGCATCTGTTCCAAGTAAATTTCCTTTTACCTGACCTACAATGCAGACCATTGGAGTCGAATCCAACATCGCATCGGCGATAGGCGTAATTAAGTTCGTAGCACCTGGACCCGAAGTCACCATGCAAACGCCTGCTTTATTCAGCATGCGCGCATAGCCTTGAGCCGCATGACCTGCGCCTTGTTCGTGACGAACTAAAATATGTTTTAAGCGATCTTGGTAATCATAAAGCGCGTCATAGGTCGGCATGATGGCCCCACCAGGGTAGCCGAAAATCGTATCCACCCCCTGCTCTACCAATGATTGCATGATGGCTTGCGCCCCAGACAAAAATTTCTTTTGGTCGGGTTGATTAGCTGCTTCGGTTTGAGTTTGGGTTTGTCCCATGGTTAACATTTATTGAAAATTTGTTTCACGCGTACGGAAAGGATTTCCTCCTTACAAATCCGTCACGCATCCCTGACTCGCAGAGGATACGTTTTTAATATATTTACGAAGAACACCTTGCTTGAATCGAGATTCAATAGGAGTCCAATTTTTCTTACGCTCTGCTAATTCTTCATCCGATACGTGTAATACCAAGGTGTTATTCACCGCATCAATCGTAATTTTATCACCATCCTTTACCAGCGCGATAGGACCACCTTCGAATGCTTCTGGAGTCACGTGACCCACCACAAAACCGTGCGTTCCACCAGAGAAACGGCCATCCGTAATCATCGCGACTGAGTTTCCTAAACCGGCACCGATAACGGCTGAAGTTGGTTTTAACATTTCTGGCATTCCTGGTCCGCCTTTAGGTCCTTCATTGCGAATGACAATAACATGGCCAGGCTTAATCTCGCCTTTAGAAATATATTCAATCACTTCTTCTTCACTGTCACAAACTTTCGCTAATCCTTCAAAACGCTCCCCTTCCTTACCCGTAATCTTCGCCACAGCACCACCTGGCGCTAAATTACCATAGATAATTTGCAAGTGACCCGTCGGTTTTAACGGCTGCGTGATAGGGAAAATAATTTTTTGTGTATCAAAATTCAAGTCTGGAGCCTCCGCTAAATTCTCCGCCATCGTCTTTCCTGTCACCGTTAAACATTCTCCGTGCAATAAACCCACAGAAAGTAAATATTTCAAAATCGCAGGCATTCCCCCGATCGCTAAGACGTCTTCCATGTAGTATTTACCACTTGGTTTTAAGTCCGCTATAAGCGGTGTGCGATCCGAGATATCTTGGATGTCTTTTAATGTAAATGAGATACCAGCCGCGTGCGCAATGGCTAAATAGTGAAGCACTGCATTCGTCGATCCACCTAGTGCTATGACCACAGTCATGGCATTTTCGAAGGCGTGTCGCGTCATAATGTCACGCGTACAGATATTTTTTTCAAGTAACACTTTCATCGCTGCACCGATCGCTAAACACTCCGCCTTTTTGCCTTCGTGAGTCGCTGGATAGGTGGATGAATTAGGTAACACTAAACCCATAGCTTCCATCGAGGACGCCATCGTATTTGCGGTATACATACCGCCGCAAGCACCTGCTCCTGGGATTGAGTTGCGAATTACGCCCTCATAATCCTCGTCAGAGATAGTTCCTGCATATTTTTTTCCCAAAGCTTCGAAAGCCGAAACAATGTCTAATTTTTCCCCTTTGTAGGATCCGCTGCGAATGGTACCACCATAAACTAACATACCTGGACGGTTCAAACGCGCCATAGCCATCATGGCTCCTGGCATATTCTTATCACAACCCACAACAGCTATTACGCCGTCATACCATTGCGCTGCCACTACGTTTTCAATTGAATCTGCGATGATATCACGTGATGGCAAAGAATAACTCATCCCATCATTTCCATTTGTCATTCCATCTGAAACCCCGATTGTATGAAAGATCAAACCGACCATTCCATTCTCCTGGATTCCTTTTTTTACGTGAACAGACAAGCCATTCAAGTGCATATTACAAGTATTCCCTTCATAACCGGTACTCGCAATACCGATTTGAGCTTTATTCATATCCTCTGGCATTAATCCAATACCGTAAAGCATTGCTTTCGCCGCGGGATTAGAAACCTCCTGAGTTAAAGTCCGTGAATACTTATTTAATGACATAGGGTTTAATAAATTTTTTCAAACGTTAAATATACGCAATTGGATTTGTAGAGTTATAGTTTATACCAAAGAATCTTTGGCAATTATAGAAAAATCAAAATTATTTATTTGTTTTCTCCTACCTGTTGTCTCCACATAGCAAAATACAATCCTTTACTAGCCACTAAATCGTCGTGCGAACCCTGTTCGACAATCTTTCCTTTCTCTAACACAAAGATACGAGTCGCGTGCATCACTGTCGATAAACGGTGGGCAATCAAAATCGTAAGGTGCTCCGTATCAACAGATAAAGAACGAATGGTTTCCGATATTTCTTCCTCGGTCAGAGAGTCTAGTGCTGACGTCGCCTCATCAAAAACCAATAAGTTCGGATCCCGTAACAAGGCACGCGCTATACTTAGACGCTGCTTCTCTCCACCCGAAACCTTCACGCCACCCTCTCCGATCAAGGAATCTAATCCTTTGTCGGCTCTGGCTAGTAAACTTTGGCAGGCTGCCTTATCTAATACCTCCATGCATTGTTCATCTGTCGCGTTCGGATTTACGAACAACAAGTTCTCACGAATCGAGCCGGAGAACAATTGTGTGTCTTGGGTCACAAAACCAATCTTTTTACGTAATTGATCGAAATCAATCGCGTCGCTAGGTTCGCCATTATAATAGACTTGCCCTTTTTTAGGACGATAAAGACCCACTAATAATTTTACTAATGTTGATTTTCCAGCACCTGAAGGCCCCACGAATGCAATCGTTTCGCCGCCTTTTACAGAGAACGTGATTCCGTCCAAAGCCTCAGTCGTTGCCGACTGGTGTTTGAACGAAACGTGATCAAACTTCAATTCTTGAATAGAGGAGATAGCTTTCGGATTTGCTGGTTTTTTCTCCGATGGAATACTTAAAACCTGCTCGAAATTCTGTAGCGACACCTCCGCCTCGCGGTAGGTATTCACCACATTACCAATCTCTTGTAATGGATTAAAGAGGAAGAATGAATAGATGTTTAACGAATAGAATTGACCGATAGTGATTTTCCCTTCATAGATCAAATAGATCAATACAACTACCATCAGCATACGCAATAAGTTCACACATGTTCCTTGAACAAAGGCCATGGAGCGAACGTAACGCACTTTCTTCAATTCAAGTTTCAGAATTTTCTCCGTCGTCGCGTTTAAGTGCGCTATCTCTTGCTCTGCTAAACCGAGCGATTTAACTAACTCGATATTGCGCAAGGATTCGGTCGTAGAACCAGCTAAACCTGTCGATTCTTTGACAATTTCGATTTGAATCGTTTTAATCTTTTTACTCAATACGGATGAAACATAGCCGATGAGGGGTCCCGTGATTAAAAACAAAGGCATCACCATCCAATGCACCGAAAAGGCATAGACCGAAATGAAGATCAAGGCGATGATCGATTGAAAAAGAATGTTGATTCCTAGGGTGATTAGCTTTTCGACGTCAGTACGGACTTTTTGGAGTTTGCCTAGAGTCTCGCCAGATCTTTGGTCCTCAAAAGTTTCGTAAGGCAGCTCTAAGGAGTGGCGGATTCCGTCTGAATAGAGATTTGCACCTACTTTTTGGGTTACCGTATTGATGAAATAATCCTGAAAGTTTTTGGCTACTCGGCTTACGAACGCCACGCCCACGGACGCTAAGGCTAATGGCCAAATCGCCGCCACGAATTGGTCCATCGTATGCGTATCCGAGCGATATACCGCCGCCACATCATCGATGATCTTCCTGAAAATATAGGGATCCATCAAGGAGAAGATCTGGTTCGTGGCTGCTAGGGCTAATGCCCCCACCACTCGCCAGCGGTATACTTTTAAATAATTCAGTAATAATTTCATCTACTTATTTTAAAATCTACTTAAGGCCATCTCTGAGATGGTTTTTCCAATCGCTAAAGAGGACGTTGCCGCCGGACTTGGCGCGTTCAACACATTGATCACTTTCGCGTCTTCTACGATCGAGAAATCATCTAATAATCCACCTTCTCTGTCGCAAGCCTGAGCTCTAACACCGGCTCCACCTTCGACTAAATCTGTGATTTGAATCTCCGGAATTAATACTTGTAAGGCTTTAGTAAAGGCTTCTTTCGAGAAACTACGGTACATTTCGCCTAAACCTGTTTCCCAATATTTCATGGCTACTTTTTGGAATCCTGGCCAGGTTAAGGTCTCCCAAAGCTCCTTCGCATCAATTCCTAATTTCTTGTATCCCTCTTTCTTGAATGCCAAAACCGCATTCGGTCCCGCCTCCACGCCACCTTTCATCATACGCGTAAAATGTACGCCTAGGAAAGGGAAATTTGGATCTGGTACGGGGTAGATGAGATTCTTTACTAGGTATTCTTTGTCTTTTCTCAGCTTAAAGTATTCCCCACGGAATGGTATGATACGTACGTCTAATGGATCTCTTTGCGTCATTTGGGCTACTTTATCTGAGTAAAGGCCCGCACAATTAATGATTAATTTCGCCTCATATACTGACTTCGTCGTTTCTACAATCGAGAAAGTCAAGCCTTTTTTAATATCTAATACTTGTTCACCTAGGTGCATTTCGCAACCCTTGATTTGGGCCCCAACCGCTAATTTTGCAGCCACTGCTCGATAATCTACGATTCCCGTTTGCGGAACAAACATCCCCTCTACCCCCGTCACATGCGGCTCGTATTCACGCATTTCTTCCAAATTCAATTTCCGTATTCCAGCTAATCCGTTTTCTTGGCCACGCTTGAACAAGGTTTCTAATTGTGGGCGTTGTTCATGGGTAGAAGCAACCACCACTTTACCCGTTAACTCGAATGGGATATCCTCTTTTGTACAATATTCAATGAGTTGATGGTATCCTTCGATGCAATTTTTCGCCTTTAAAGAACCCGGTTTATAGTACAATCCTGAATGGATGACACCGGAATTATTACCTGTTTGGTGCATGGAAACCATGTTTTCTTTCTCAAACAAAGCGATCTGAAGATCTGGACGCGCTTCTAATAAACGGTGCGCTGTTGCGAGGCCTACGATGCCGCCGCCTACAATGATTACGTCTAATGCCATAAATTGAAATTTGAAGAACAAATATACGGCTAATCGATGGTAAAAAGAATTATTCGTAGCTTTGAGCTATGAACCCGCGGATCGAGCAATTGTATCAAATTTCCAAAGCCCCTACTCGGACCATTTTAGGTCTCATGTCGGGAACATCTTTGGATGGTTTAGATTTGGCTTTGGTGCGCTTTACAGGTTTTGGGCTAGCTACCTCTTACGAGATTTTACACTACGATACCCGCCCTTATCCGGCAGATTTTAAGGAATCTATTCGTTCGGTTTTTGCCAAAGAAACCATTCATTTCCCTACCCTTTCGACGCTTAATGCGCAAATTGGACGTTTACACGCCTCTTTGATTTTAGAGGTTTTAGCTAGCTGGGGAGTTAATCCATCTCAGGTAGACGCGATTGCCTCTCACGGCCAAACCGTCATGCACCGCCCAGACAGAACAGGCAAACTTCCACATTCCACTTTGCAAATAGGTGACGGTGACCACATTGCTCAGTTAACAGGCATTATCACCCTTTCCGACTTCCGCCAAAGACACGTGGCAGCCGGTGGCGAGGGAGCTCCTTTAGCGATGTTTGGCGATTATTTCCTATTCTCCAAGAAAGGTGAAAATCGAATTTTACTAAACATAGGTGGCATCGGAAACTTTACTTATTTACCCGCTTCTGGAGATCCAACTGGCATCTTAGTAACCGATACCGGCCCAGGGAACACCTTGATTGATGCAGCGGTTCGCCGTTATTTCAATAAAGCTTATGACGAAGATGGCGCCATCGCCCTATCCGGAAAAATCGATACTAGTATTTTAGCAGAGCTAATGAGTCTGAGCTTTTTCAAGGATCAATTCCCCAAAAGCACCGGCCCTGAATATTTCAACTTAGACATTGTTCACGCGTCTATCAACCCGGCTGATTTAATCGCAACCTTGACTGAATTCACCGCCCAAAGCATTGCCCTCGCCATGAAAACCTACATTCCTTCTTCTGTGGAAGGCACCGTTTATGTAAGTGGTGGCGGTAGCAAAAATCCGGTGATCATGGCCCGCTTAGCCCAACTTCTTCCCTTCCGCGTTTGTGAAAGCGACGAATTAGGCATGCCTTCGGCTGCAAAAGAGGCTGTTTTATTTGCTTTGTTAGCGAATGAGACGCTGGCGGACTCGCCTGGTGCGGAGAGATTGGGGGATTCGCCGTGGGTAAGTTTAGGTAAGATTTCATTGTAAAAATCAAAGATTTTTACAATGAAATCTTACGAGATAATAGATTAGAGAGCAGAGAGTATAGATTTAAAGCATAAAGAATAAAGTTGGAATCGCCTATGGCGATGCATATGTTGAAAAATCCTTCGGACTCATTTCCTCCGGACTATCGACTAGCGACTGACCACTGGCTACCGATTACTGATTACTACGCCGCGTAGCGGCGAAACATATGAAATACAAATTTACCGACTCCATCCTTTTCGAGGACGCAGATTTTATTGTGATTAACAAACCCTCTGGCATTTCGACACTCGATGAGCGGAAAGATGATTTAGCGCCGGCCATCTTGCGTTTAGCGAAAGAATATTCTTCGGATGCACAGGTGGGACACCGTTTGGACAAAGAAACATCAGGGGCTTTAGTTATTGCTAAAAATCCAGAGGCCTATCGCCATATTTCGATGCAATTCGAACACCGCGAAACGGCGAAACGCTACCACGCTGTCGTGGAGGGGATGCAGGACTGGGATGGCTTTCTAGTGAACTTACCCATTTTACCTTTGAAAGATGGAAAAGTGGT
>JBIIGE010000152.1:0-2670 GCA_044236555.1 Aquirufa sp. | reverse complement strand
GATTCATAAAGAAGTCCCCCCCTAAAACGGTTTCTCCTGGGGCGGGCAAATGCCCTGATTTGATCACCATGTCGGTGTTAGAACTACCGATAATTGTGATTTTCGTCATTTTTGCTTGGTTTTATCGTATTTATTCTCTGTAAATTAATAATTATTTTCCAAAATCCGACTTACCTTTGTTGCGTGAAACGCATCGTCGCCCTTTTACTGTTCTTAGCTATGCAGGTTCCCTTGATGAATCAGTGGGGTGCTGTGGCCTACTACCGCGTTAATCAAGATTACATTGCAAAAAATCTTTGCGAGAACCGTGACAAACCTATGTTGGATTGTAACGGTCAATGTTACCTAGCCAAGCAGCTAAAGGCCGCAGAAGAGAAGGAGCAGAAATCGAATTCGGAGCGTTTAGAAAAAATGCCCGAAGTCGTATTAAGCTTTCAAGCGATTCAACCTGTCTTTACAGCGAGTTTCACCTCCTTGGAACTCGTTGAAAACCATTTTTCTACGCAGGAATTCTTTCCTAACGCAGCCGCTAAAGGCTTTTTCCACCCACCCCAGGTTTAATTAATTTTCTTGACGCTTTTCCCTTGGCTTGAAGTCATGGGCATTACTCATTTTAATTAATTATACATGAAAAAGTTATTAATAGCGTTGTTATTAGCTATAACTACGCTTGCGCAAGCACAAAAAATAAAAGTACTTAATTCGATTACAAACGAGCCTATTCTAGGTGCCAGCCTAAAAAAAGGCGATAAAATCATTTCCATTTCGAACGAAAGAGGGGAATTTGACCTGAAAGAAAAAGGAGAATTCACAGTGTCAGCCTTAGGATTTAAATCAGCGAAAACGAAGGCTGAAAGCACTATTTTCTTAGAAGAAGCTACGCAAACGCTGGAATCGGTGGTGGTGACTGCCTCTCGTCAAGCGGCGACTCGCGCAGAGACGCCAGTGGCTATTCACAAAATTGGATCAGCTTTGATTCAAGATACGCGAGCGATTCAATTAACTGAATTGATCAATAAGGTTCCTGGGGTAGTCATGTTGAATTACAACAACGAACAACACGGGATGGGAATACGCTTTCCTTTTGGGACGAGTGCTTATTTTTTATACTTAGAAGATGGATTGCCATTGCGCCCATTAGGGATTTTCAATCACAATGCCTTGATTGAATCTAATATAATTGGTTTAAATTCTATTGAGATTATCAAGGGGCCAGCTTCCTCTCTTTATGGGCCAGAGGCAGTGGGTGGCGCGATTAATTTGATCACCAAAACAGCTCCAGGAATCCCCACCGCTCAAGTCGGATATCAGCTTGACCAGTGGGGCTATGGCCGTGTTCAATTTACGGCTGGCGCACAATTGGGTAAGAAGTGGTCGATCATGACGGGTGGGTATGTGGCTCGCCAGCGTGGAGCTTGGGCTTCGAATTCTGATTTTGATAAGACTTCGGTCAATGTACGTTTGGATTATCAATTCACGCCTAATACAAAGTTGTGGGGATCTTTTGCCTATAACGACTATTTTTCTCAAACGGGGGGGAACATTGATAGTACCGGCTTTTATTCGCGGACTTACAGAAGTCCTGCTGACTTTACCTACCGTGCGTCTTTCTCATCTCGCTCTCGTTTGACAATGGAACACAAATGGTCCGTAAAATCCAATTCAACTTTAACGGCTTTTTATCGGGATAATGCATTAGGGCAAAATCCATCTTTTTTAATTTCATGGGCTCCGCCATCGCTATCAGCCTCAGGTCAAATAAATGAAAATAGTTTTCAGAGTTTTGGGGTGATGGGCCAACATAATCAGTCGTTTGAATTCTTGAATTCTAAACTTGTGGCAGGTTTTTTATTGGATCGTTCTCCAAACGACTATTGGGCTTATCGAATAAATTTAAATGCCACCTTGAGACCAGATAAACGTTCAGTTGAAAAATTTACGATCAGGGAAGTGTTGCCTACGAGCTTTTTGAGCAATTATTCGGCACTTATTTGGAACAAAGCCGCCTACGCGCAATTTGATTTACACCCTGTGAATAAACTTCGTTTGTCCATCGGTGGTCGCTTTGATCAAATGTCTTTTGATTACACCAATTTCATCGATAATTCAACAGGCACAAAAAATTATGCTCAATTTTCACCTAAGTTGGGTGTCACGTATGAGGCTAGTTCGAACATTGGTTTTTATGGTAATTTTTCTAAAGGATTTGCGCCGCCTGCTTTATCAGCGGTTTTTCGCCCTAGACCCGCTTCCCAAGTTGCGGCAACAGGTGAGAAATTCTATTTAAGTATTGATCCTGCTGTTTTCACTAATTATGAAGTGGGCGGTTGGGCATCCCTGTTTTCGAATAAACTGTATTTCGATTATACGTTTTACCGTTTGGAAGGAAAGAATGAGTTATTGGGCATCCGCCAGCCGGATAACACCACCGATTTTCAGTCCGCGGGAAAAACTCTTCATGAGGGGATTGAGTACCAATTCACGTATCGACCAAATGACGCTTGGAACTTCCGTTTTGGTGGAACAAATGCCAAACATACGTTTGTCGATTTTGTGTTAAGTACGCGTGCGGCAGATGCACTTAAAAATGTGAACGGAAAAGAGATGCCCCAGGCACCTAATTTCATTGCAAATTCAGAAGTGACGTATAAATACAAAGGTGCTCGCATC
>JBIIGE010000151.1:0-2699 GCA_044236555.1 Aquirufa sp. | reverse complement strand
GCCTTGCCACTTGTAGGTTTATTGTTCCAAAGTTTCAAAGTCCCAGCCTACCTCATTATCCCGTCTACTTGGCTCAGCCACCTAGCCGGAGCCTCGGTCGGAAGAGAAGGAGTCGCGGTAGCTATGGGTCGAATACTCGGAGAGAAAATTCCTGAATCTCCGGATTTCTCCAAAGACCTTTTTTCCAAAGCCGGCATGGCCGCTGGCTTCGCCTCCATTTTCGGAACACCGCTAGCCGGAGCCTTTTTTGCTCTCGAAGTGGGAGTGGTAGGCAAAATTAATTTTCGCCACATCCCAGCCTGTCTTTTAGCCGCCTTTTTCGCGAATTATGTGAGTCTCCACGTGTACGGCACAAAACATCTGTCTTACCCTTCGATTTTTTTACCGTCGTTTTCGGCTTCATTATGTGCGAAATTAGCGCTCTTGGGCCTCTTTTTAGCACTAATTGCCTTCCTCTATAAGCGCTCAGAATCGATTATAATTTCTGCGTTCGACAAATCACCCGTACAAGGTCCGCTAAAAGGGATTCTCGCGGGCTTGATTTTATTCGGAGTCCTAAGCATCCCAATGTTTCACGAAACACCTGGTCTCGGTGCAAAATTTTTATTACGACCATTCACGGCGGTCGCTCCAGACTTTGCACTTTGGAAATTGCTCGCGACTAACCTAAGTTTAGGACTTGGATTTAAAGGGGGAGAAGCGACACCTTTATTTTTAATCGGTTCCCATGCGGCGTCCGGATTTGCCTATTGGCTCTCATTACCTTTGGGTTTATCGGCGGCCATCGGATTCGTTAGTTTGTATGGGGGTCTTGCCAAAACACCACTAGCCGCCACCTTTCTAGGCATGGAACTTTTCGGTCCATCCGCCTGGTTCATCTTTTTCATCATTACCCTGATCGTCTTGTACGGTTCGGGAAAAAAAGGAATCTTTGCGTCTCAAACCTGGGCAGATTATTTGCCAAAACCACTTTACTAATGTTTACTAAAGCTTTCGAACACTACGACTCCTACCGCGAAAATCGCCTAACAAAACGCCGATTTTCAACCACTGTATGGCAAGAATTAATCGCCGAATGGTCGACACATTTCGCTGTAAGAGAGCTGGGGAAAACAGAGGAAGGTAGACCCATCCACGAGGTAAAATGGGGTGAAGGACCCATCCAAGTCATTGCTTGGTCCCAAATGCACGGAGACGAAGCCACAGCCACCATGGCTTTAGCCGATATTTTTCGTTTATTATCTACTTCAGGCGAACTAAGTGTTGAGTTTAAGCAAAAATTGCATCAGAAAATCACTTTGCGCATCATTCCACGGCTAAACGCAGACGGTGCAGAAAGATGGCAACGCGAAACCGCTCTCGGCATCGATATGAACCGAGACGCGACTAAACAGAACTCCGTAGAAGCGCGTATATTATCTGCTTGGGCAGACGAAATAAAACCAGCCTTCGCCTTCAATTTACATGATCAAAACCGGATGTATTCAGTAGGTAACAGCCCAGAACAAACCCATATCGCCTTCCTAGCTACCACTGGGGACGATGCAGGAACTTGGACGCCATCTCGTCTGCGTGCAGGCCAAATCTGCAACCGTATGCTATCGCAAATCCAACCTATTATTCCTGGTAAAATAGCGAAATGGACAGACGAATACGAATCCCGCGCTTTTGGTGATACGTTTTCTTCCCGCGGATACGGTTTAGTATTACTAGAATCAGGTGGAGCAAGATGGGACCTAGAAAAACATTCATTGCGTAAATTAAACGCCTGCCTTTTGCTCGATGCCTTCTGCGCGATTGCAGATGGAAGCTATGCGTCAGAATCCATAGCAAACTATGAAGCGCTTCCAATAAACGAAAGGGCGATCGTTGACATCAAAATAACCGATGCCCCATTGAGCTCAAGCGTACGCGCTGACGTCTTGTTAAACCTAGTAGAAACCCCTATGACCGATGGAAACAACCATTACTCCTGGGAAGTAGAAAACATCGGAGATATGTCTCCGTTCTATGGTTTAACAGAAATCGACGGGAAAGACTTACATTTGTCCCCTGATCATAGCATTTCTTTAGGTGAGAATTACACCGAATTAGTCTTATTAAAAGACGGAAAACCTAGCTTTAAATTATCAGATTACACGCATAAAATACAATCCTAAATGACATCATTACCTGTAATTATCATTGGAGTAAATCCTTTTGGCTTAGAAGCTGCACATATTTTCCAAAAAAACGACGTCGTTATTTACGGCTTCTTAGATGATGATCCTAAAAAGAAAGACACAAGCATAGGGGAAATTCCCGTATTAGGTGCTGCGGATGATGAGTCTTACTTCAAATTAATAGGCAAAAACTGCGGTGTTTTTGTAGCCTTAGAAAACCCCATCGAGCGGAAGAAAATGATCGAATTGATCTTAGAAGAACGCGAAGTAAAACCCGTAAACGCCATTCACCCTTCGGCGAATATCGCTGACGTAAAGAGTCTAGCTTACGGTGTTTTTATAGGTAGCGGCGCACAAATTTTACCCGAAACAAAACTAGGGGATCACGTCATCATCGGCTCTGGCGCTATCGTTGAAACGGGTGCACAGATTGCAGATTTTGCCTCCATCGGAGCGGGTTCTGTCATAGGCAAAGAAGCCATCATCGAGAACAACGCTTACGTGGGAATTCACTCGACAATTGTAGGAAGTGTGAAG
>JBIIGE010000150.1:0-2700 GCA_044236555.1 Aquirufa sp. | reverse complement strand
GAGCCGGTTCGCCTAAATTCCAACGGAGTAACTGCCATGGTAAGTATTATGCGTGGTTGTGATAACATGTGTACCTTCTGTGTTGTTCCCTACACAAGAGGACGAGAAAGATCGCGCGATTTACCATCCATTATTGCTGAATGCACAAAATTAGTAGAACAAGGGTACCGAGAAGTAACGTTGTTAGGCCAAAATGTGGATTCCTATAAATGGCCCTCAGATGAAGGTAACTTGGTGAATTTTGCTCAATTATTAGAAGCTGTCGCCCTCGTAAATCCTCTTCTTCGTGTTCGTTTCTCCACCTCGCATCCAAAAGATATTACAGATGAGGTTTTGTATACAATGAAGAAATACGATAACATCTGTAAAAATATTCACTTACCGGCTCAGAGCGGAAGTAACCGAATTTTAGAATTAATGAAACGCTCCTATACCCGAGAATGGTATTTAGATAGAATTAAGTCTATCAGAGCCATATTAGGTGAAGAATGCGGAGTATCACAAGATATGATTGCCGGTTTTTGCTCAGAAACAGAGGAAGATCACCAGGATACTTTATCCTTATTAGCTGAGGTAGAATATGACTTTGGCTATATGTTTGCCTATTCAGAGCGTCCAGGAACGCCAGCCGAAAAA
The DNA here is from genome assembly GCA_044236555.1 of Aquirufa sp. Classification (GTDB taxonomy): domain Bacteria; phylum Bacteroidota; class Bacteroidia; order Cytophagales; family Spirosomataceae; genus Aquirufa. The sequence continues at coordinate 2,064 of JBIIGE010000150.1, read as the reverse complement.
AAGTTAACAGACGATGTTCCTGAGGAAGTAAAGATGCGTCGACTTCAAGAAATTATTGATTTACAACGCATCCACTCCGCTAAACGTAATGAAATGTGGGTAGGCAGAAAAGTGCAGGTTTTAGTAGAAGGGGATTCGAAAAAATCTAATTTACACCATTATGGTAAAATTGATTCAAATAAAGTAGTCGTTTTCCCCAAAGGAAAGGAAGTTAAAGGAGATTATGTATTTGTAAATGTAACTCATTGTACATCAGGAACTTTATTAGGTGAATTATGTTAGATAACAGTCATCTTACTAGTATAAAAGCACGTTTCGGGATCATTGGGAATGCCCCTGCCCTCTTGCGTGCCATTTCTGTAGCCGAACAAGTTGCCGCTACGGATATGACCGTATTAATTACCGGTGAAAGTGGATCAGGAAAAGAATCTTTTTCCAAAATCATTCATTCACTTTCTAAACGCAAACACGGTGCCTTTATCGCGGTTAACTGCGGAGCTATCCCGGAAGGAACCATCGATTCCGAATTATTTGGCCATGAAAAAGGTTCATTTACAGGAGCTATTGAAGCCAGAAAAGGTTATTTCGAAGTAACAGATGGAGGTACGATTTTCTTAGATGAAATCGCCGAAATGCCCCTAGGAACACAGGCAAGATTACTTCGTGTGTTAGAGAACGGCGAATTTTACCGCGTTGGTTCTTCCAAAGTTCAAAAAACCAATGCTAGAGTTGTTGCTGCCACCAATCTAAATCTGCAGCAAGCCATCGAGAAAGGCAAGTTTAGAGAAGATTTATATTACCGGTTAAGTACTGTACCCATTTATGTACCACCACTGAGAGAACGAGGGGATGACATTGAATTGTTATTCAGAAAATTCACGACAGATTTTTCCGAATCTCACCGCGTAAAACCCATCATGCTAACGAAGGAGGCTAAAGACCTACTTCAAAAACAGCGTTTTCCCGGTAACATTCGCCAACTGAAGAATTTAGCGGAACAAATATCCGTATTAGAATTAGGGGATCGAATTATTGATGAGCTTCAATTACAATACTATTTAGACTTCAATGAACCCAAATTAGGAAACTCCGTAGTAAAGACAGATACTTTTTCTGGTCCCGATGGAATGAATGAGCGTGAAATCTTGTATAAGATTCTATTCGATTTAAAACGGGATGTAACTGAGCTGAAAAAGATATTGTTAAAAGTAGTAGAATCAGATCAGTCAAAAGCCTATGAGATACTTCATGATAATATGGCAATATTTGAAGATGTCAGAAATCAGGGAGAAGTAAGTAGTCTTTCCTCAGGTTTATCTTTACCCATTCACGAGCAAGACGAAACGACTTTTACTGAGGAACCGATTGATTCTTCCTTTGAGGAAATAATTCTGCCCGCAAATGATGTTACTTTGTCACTTGAGAAACAAGAGAAAGAAATTATAATTCGTGCGCTCAAGAAAAATAAGAATAAACGTAAATACGCCGCGAAGGACCTTGGAATATCAGAACGTACATTATACCGTAAAATCAAACAATATGATTTGGAAGAAATGGAGTAATCTTTTTGTTTTCATGGCAGCAATTATTGGATTATCCTCTTGCTATAGCTTCAAAGGAGCTAGTTTAGATGCTAATCTAAAAACAATTGAAATTAGTAATATACGGATGGAAACCGCTGGAGGTCCAGCTAATTTAAGTTTAGACTTAAATGAAAAATTAAAAGAGTATTTCCAACGAAATACCTCCCTGAAAATCACAAACAAGAATCCGGATTTATTGTTAGAGGGACGAATAGTAGGTTACGAATTAACGCCTCAGGCGCCAACTGGAGATGATAAAGCAGGTCTTAACCGACTTACTTTAAGAGTAGAGTTTAAATTAACAAATCGGTTAGACGAGGAGAAAAATTTCGAGCAGGAATTCTCTTTTTACCAAGATTTCCCCCAAAATCAAACCTTGTCTCAAGTAGAAAAGGCGTTGATCCCTAAGTTAGTAGACCAAATTATATTAGATTTGTTTAACAAAATTGCAGGGGACTGGTAGAATCGATATGTCAAAAGC
>JBIIGE010000149.1:0-2711 GCA_044236555.1 Aquirufa sp. | reverse complement strand
TGATTTTACTGCCTTGGTAGCTAGCCTTGAAAAATTCATCCGAGCTGAACATAAATTTAAGCACTGGCTTTATTTCATAATTATTAGCCCGCAAAACGGCTGCCATTTGTAGAACAAAGGCCTCATTCGGCTTGTAGTAAATAAATTCTTTGTAGAGTTTTCGACAGATGAATTCCGCCGTTACTTTCTGCTCGAAAATGTGATCCACTAAGCTATTAACGTCAAATTTAGCCGTTTTACCTAAAATGGTCACTGAGGCATCCGTATACCAACGCGTAGGCACAAAATTAGCTTTCAGCCCACTCACCTGCCAACCCGAAAGTACTTTAGCCGCCTGTTTTATATCGTTCTCAGAGTAATTTCCGATGCCCATTGTAAACAATTCCAATAGTTCCCTGGCATAATTCTCATTTGCATTCGAACCACGCGAATTGTTGCCATCTAAATAGATGAGCATGGCTGGATCGATGCAGATTTCCTTTACCAATTGTTTGAAATTACCAAAGGCATATTTCCTGAACAAGGCGTTTTGGGCGTACATGTTTTGAGGATATTGCACCTTATCCCGCTCATTTGCAAAATGATCATGCCAAAAGAGCACCATTTTCTCCCGCATATTCAAACCCTCTTTGTGCATCAAATTAAACCACCAATAATTGAATTCGCGGTACCAAGTTCCTGCTTCGCCTGAAGTTAACTGAGTCCCAGCAGGAACGGTATTTACCCAAGTATTAGGCGCTGCAGGAGCAGTATTATCTTTTAAAATGGCTAAATCCAATAAATCGGAGAAAGTCCCAAAGCCTTGAGCAACAGATAAGTCACCTTTCGAATACCCAAAGAGTGTTCTAGCTAATAAATGACTCACATTGTTGGGATTCCAAATGGGCATATTAGGATGGATTGAATTTAATTCTCAGCGTTGTATCGGGCTTTGAAAAACGCGTCACTCGCACTTCTAAGGAGTTAGCTGATTTTATTACCCGTTGCGGCACGGCCACTTGATCAAAGAAAACAGGGTCAGCCTCGACTAAGTCCACCACCTTTTTTTGACCTTTTGCCTCCTTGATGACCAGGTAATAATGAATTTCGCTCTTATTTTTTGCGTCTGCGTATTTCTTTCTGATGGAACCATTCCAAGCCATCTCGGTAATTTCGTCCGCATCGTTGTATACTTTTTCAGACCAAATATTGGGCAAAAAAATCTGCGCCGCGAAGGCTATCCCCGTCATAGCGATGAGGATGGAACCAAAGTTTTTGCCAAAAAAATCGTCTCTGTTCGCTGACGAATCCGCCGATGCGCCACCACCCATACCACCGAATAGGGGCATTTTCAATTTTTTGCGAGGAGCTCTGCGCGGTGGAACTGGAACGTTAGACATTTTGTTAAAGACTTTAATTTACAAATCAAGTGATTTTGGACGAAATCTTACATTTTTTTGGATTAATTTTTCGTTTATAGTAAGGATAAAAATTCAAATTGGTAAATTGCCTGTTCATTTTTACAAACGCCTAGAAAGCATAGATTATTACAATGATTTCATTCATCAGTAAATCGGTAACGAAAATTTTTGGCACGAAATCAGAGCGCGACATTAAAGCGTTGATGCCTATCGTTGAGAGTATAAAAAAAGAGTATGCTTTATTAGCTAGCTTATCCGATGACGAATTACGCGGTAAAACAGCGGAATTCAAATCGCGCATTGCCGCTTTTTTAGCTGACATAGATAATCAAATCACGGATTTACATACATCTGCTGAAGAAACAGAAGATGTAGATGCAAAAGACCGTTTTTTCCAACAAATCGATGCTTTACAACTCGAGCGCAATTCCCGTTTAGAGGTTGTATTAATGGAAATCTTACCCGAAGCTTTCGCCGTGGTGAAGGAAACCGCTCGTCGCTTTACAGAAAACAAGCAATTAGTAGTTACCGCCACAGTAGAGGATAAATTCATTGCTTCTAAGAAGAAGAATGTAGTCATTGAGGGAGACAAAGCGGTTTGGAAAAACCAATGGTTAGCCGCTGGAAATGAAATTACCTGGGATATGGTGCACTATGATGTACAGCTGATAGGGGGTATCGTTTTACACCAAGGAAAGATTTCTGAGATGGGTACGGGAGAAGGAAAAACACTCGTTTCGACACTTCCATCCTATTTAAATGCCTTAGCGGGACGCGGGGTTCACTTAGTAACGGTGAATGATTACTTAGCGAAACGTGACTCTGAGTGGAATGCTCCTTTATTTGAATTCCACGGATTGAAAGTGGATTGCATTGATAAGCACGAGCCGAATACAGATGAGCGTCGTGCCGCCTATTGGGCAGATATTACCTATGGTACGAATAATGAATTTGGCTTTGATTATTTGCGCGATAACATGGCACGTAGTCTGGAGGATCAAGTTCAAAGACCACACCATTTCGCGATGGTCGATGAGGTAGATTCCGTGTTAATTGATGACGCGAGAACGCCATTGATTATCTCTGGTCCGATCCCTAAAGGCGATGAACAAGAGTTTGAAACCTTCCAACCACGTATCCACAAATTAGTAGACGCCCAGAAACAAATCGTTCAAAACTTCTTAGTAGAAGCGAAAAAACTGATTGCCGCAGGGGATAAGAAAGAGGGTGGTTTAGCGCTTTACCGTGCTTACAAAGGTTTACCTAAGTCGAAGCCATTGATCAAGTTCCTTTCTGAAAATGGAATCAAGC
>JBIIGE010000012.1:0-35505 GCA_044236555.1 Aquirufa sp. | reverse complement strand
GTTTCGAAAGAGGCAGTGGCGGTGATCGTTGGGGCGGTGGAGATCGTGGCGGAGATCGTCGCGGTGCTGGCCGTTTTGAAAGAGGTGGAGATCGTGGTGGAGATCGCGGTGGAGATCGCGGTGGTCGTTTCGAAAGAGGCGGTGATCGTAACTCAGCTCCTCGTGGTCCTCGTGTAGATCGTGATGGTAAGCCATACAAATCAGATGAGAACATGGTACGTCTAGTGGTTAACATTGGATTCAACGAAAAGATCTCTCCTTCGAACATCGTAGGAGCTTTTGCCGGAGAATCAGGTATTCCAGGAAACGTATTAGGTCAAATTCAAATCGAGAACAAACACACGTTTGTGGATGTACCGAAAGAATATGCTAACGTGGTGATTGACAAAATGGGTGGAGCTCAAATCAAGGGCAAGCGTGTAAATGTCGAAATTGCGAAAGCAGACAAATAATCAAAAGGGGCTCAATTAGAGCCCCTTTTTTTATGCCATTTTACGCAAATAGAAATGTTGTTTCGGGCAAATGGGTTTGAAGAATAAGATCCCTAATTCAAAAAGGTCCACTGTTTGAATCACAGCTGGATGCGAATGCAAATCACTCCATATTTCCGCCTTATCGTGTGGTTTATCAAAAAGAATGATTGTATTCTGATCAATTTTAGTCAGATCTATTTTGGACTGTAACTCAATCAGCGTGCAATCGGAATAGCGTTTGATAAGCGCCTCTTTCAGTTGATCGTAACTTAATTCCCCTTTCAAATAGGGATTCAATAATTCACAATACAGAGAATAAATAGACGGGGAATGCAACCCATGAGCCGTTTGTGCCTTAAAGTAGAATTCAAAACGATTCATTAATTTAAGTGGTAAGCAGGTATCAGTTCGAAGGCTGGAATGTCTACTTTAAATGTTGCCTGGTTTTCTAAATTCAGAAATACATAATGTCCACTCATTTTGCCAATTGAAGAAATTAAGGGACATCCGGATGTATAGGTAAAGGAATTGCCTGGTTCAATAATCGGTTGCTGCCCCACAACACCTAATCCATTTACCGTTTCTTTCGACCCTATTCCATCTACAATCTCCCAAACTCGACTAACCAACTGTCCAGGTTGATTACTTAAGTTTTTGATTGTAATTTGGTAAGAGAAAAAATGCTTGTAGGGCGGATTCAATTCAAATTCAGGTAGATGCGTTGCGTCTACCGTTACTAAGAATCCGTTTGAAAATGCCTCTGTCATCTTTTGAATTTGAAAAATGAATAATCTTGCAGTAAAATTAGCCGAAACTTTGGATAATGATTGGAAAAAGGTCTTGAAATCCTCCTTTTCTGCTCCCTATTTTCAAAACTTAGGTTTATTTCTTGAGACAGAGTTCAAGACTGATGAAATTTTTCCCCCGCTTGCACATGTTTTTGCTGCCTTTCAAAAGTGTAGTTTTGATCAAACCAAAGTAGTAATCATCGGCCAAGACCCATACCACGGCCTCGGACAGGCGCAGGGGTTATCTTTTTCTGTTCCGTCCTCATTCCCTTTGCCCCCTTCTTTGAGAAATATCTATAAAGAATTATATACTGATCTAAAGTTGATTCGAAGGGATGGGGATTTAAATAGCTGGGCTGATCAAGGAGTTTTACTTTTAAATGCCGTGCTGACCGTTCGTTCTGGTCAACCGGGTTCACACGCAAAACAAGGATGGGAAGAATTTACACAAGATGTGATTCGAAAATTAAGTGAAGAGAAACGGCATGTTGTTTTTATTTTGTGGGGCGCATATGCCCAAAAGCTAGCTAAATTCATCAATCCTGATCGGCACTTACTCATTAAAGCTGCTCATCCTTCACCACTTTCAGCTAATCGAGGAGGATTTTTTGGATCTAAACCTTTTTCTAAGATCAATGAGTACCTTTTAGCTACTGAGCAGGAGGTGATTGATTGGGGACGAGATTAAAGATAAGAGAGTATAGAGTAAAGATATTGTAAATGTTCTACTCTCTACTCTCTACTCTCTACTCTCTACTCTCTACTCTCTACTCTCTACTCTCTACTCTCTACTCTCTACTCTCTACTCTCTACTCTCTACTCTCTACTCTCTACTCTCTTCAACTGACTCGGAAAATACACATACTGATTCGCGAATTCCTTTTGGAAAAAACCAGACACTATTCCTTCTATAAAGTCCTTGTGTTCTTCTTCGAATTCGGGTAACCAGCATTGTAAGGAGTAACCATTTGAATCAGGCTCTTGGTGGGAACTGATTTCGAATAAATGAATTTGGTCAACAAAGTTTTGCTTCTCAATTTCGGGCATTATGACCGTTTTTAGAGCTTTTAAAGCGGTTTCTGTTATACTTGGCTCTAGGAAGAGAGAGATATTATATTGAATCATTTTAGTGCGTTATATAGAATTTCTGCTGTGTGAAAACCGGTTTGTTCGATGCCATCTTTGATTTGATGACGACACGAGGTTCCATTACTCGCGATAATACTCTTGATGGGTTTGTTTAATAGACGTGGGAATAAAACGAGGTTGGCGATTTTTTGAGAGATAGTATAATGTTTTTTCTCATAGCCAAAAGATCCCGCCATTCCACAGCATCCCGTAGGTAATAATTCCACGTCATATTGTGACGGAATGGTTAAGGCGATACGGGTAGAAGATAAACCGGCTATTGATTTTTGGTGGCAATGGCCGTGCAAAAGGATTTTTTGCTGTTTTCCATGGAAAGAGTCAGCGGAAATTTTTCCAGCTTTGAATTCGCGGGCGATGAACTCATCGATTAATAGACAATTCGGTTTTAATTTTTCTGCTTGTTCGCGCTTATCGGCGTCAACAAGGAATGGAATTTCATCTCGGAAGGTTAAGATGGCACTCGGTTCTATTCCGATTAAGGGATGTTTATCCGAAATTAAATCACCTAATTGCTCCACATTTGCATTGGCCAAAGCTTTGGCTTCTATTAACATTCCTTTGGAAATAAAACTTCTGCCTGACACAATTCCCTTAGGAATAATAACCCCATAGCCTAGGGCATTTAATAATTTGATCGTTTTTTGGCCTAAAGGCACCTCATTGTGATTCGTAAATTCATCTGCTAAAAGGTAGACAAATCCATTCAAAAAGGCATTTTGAGGGTTTTTCGAAGTATAGCGTTCAAACCATTTCTCTAAACTTGTGAATTGTACGGTAGGCAAACTCCGCTCGATGGAGAAACCCATTCCTAGCTTGATCAACGAGGAAGTTAGTGGGAATTCTACCAAAAAATTATAAAAAGGAGAGACGTAACTAGCATAGTGTTGTAGGGTCGGGAAATGCCCGATTAACTTCGTGCGAAGAGGAACCCCATTTTTCAAATAGGATTGCTGCAAGGTCTCCGCCTTTAATTTACCCATATCGACACCTGATGGACATTCTGTTTGGCAACCCTTGCAAGACAAACATAAGTCTAGAATTTCATGTAGGTCGGGATTACTAAATGTCTCTTCCTTAGGCGAACTGAGCAATTGACGTAACATATTCGCTCTAGCTCGAGTGGAATCTTTTTCTTGTAGTGTGGCCATATAACTTGGACACATGGTTCCTCCACTCAAAGCTGTTTTCTTACAATCCCCTGATCCAGAGCATTTTTCTGCTAGACCTAAGGGATTCTTCCAAACCCCATAATCAAAGAAATAACTGGGTTCTCCGGCCTTTTTATTTGTAAATCGTAAGGCGGTGTCCATAGCGGGGCTATCCGTTATTTTTCCAGGATTGAATAGATTATGTGGGTCAAAAACGTGCTTAATTTCTTTGAAAAGACTATAAACTTCTTTTCCCATTAAAGCGGGGATGAACTCCCCCCGAAGGCGGCCATCGCCATGCTCCCCACTTAAAGATCCCTTGTATTTCTTCAGTATCTCAACCGTTTCGGTAATCAAACTGCGGAAGATGGCTATTCCTTCGGAGCTCTTCAAGTTAATAAATGGCTCAATATGCAATTCTCCGGCTCCGGCGTGTGCATAATAAGCGGCATTTGTATTGTATTTGGCCAGTAATTCTTGGATTTCAGCTACATAAGCGGGTAAGTCCAAAGGATCTACAGCACAATCTTCGATCAAATTAACGGGTTGTATATCTCCCTCCAGGTTTCGAATTAATCCAAGGCCAGCTTTTCTGATGTCCCAACCTTTGGCAATCTCATTTCCATACAAAGTGGGGTAGGAATAGCCTAATTTTTGTGACTTCAATTGATCTATAAATTCAGTAACCTGCTTTTCTAAGGTGGCGCGATCAGTGGAACGAAATTCTACCATCAAAATAGCAGCAGGCTTTCCTTCTATGAAACCGCGGTCTTTTTCGAAATTCGGGTGGCCTTCCGTAAACGAAAGAATGTAATCATCCACTAGTTCAGAGGCAAGAATTGGGTGCTTTAAAGCCTCGATATTTACTTGCAATGACTCTTGTAGGCTTTGGCAATGAACACAAACTAAACCCACCTCGGGCTCAGGAAGGTCCATTAAATTCAATTTCATGGAATGTACAACTGCTAAAGTCCCCTCTGATCCAGCTATTAATTTCGAAAGATTAAAGGGTTCTCCATCTGGAGTAAATGGCTGCATATCCAGCAAGGCATCCAAAGCATACCCCGTATTTCTACGTTTAATGGATTTCTTGGGAAATTTATCACGAATCAAGCTTTGAATTTCCGGATTATTTAACATCCGATGAATCTCTCGATAAATCTTACCTTCTAAATTCTGTAAGGTAGTCTTTTGGTAAAATTCGTCCTGAGTCAAAGGATGCGTATGTATTTCCGTTCCATCGGATAAAAAAGCTCGTGTCTCCAAAATATGATCCCGCACTGAACCCCACACAATACTATGTAATCCACAACTATTATTGCCTAGCATTCCGCCCAATAAGGCACGATTTGCCGTTGATGTTTCAGGTCCAAAAAACAAATCAGCCGTTGCTAAATGTTTATTTAAATCATCCCGCACAATTCCAGGTTCAATCCAGACCGATTTTTCCTTTCGGTTCAAGGAAATGACTTTAGATAATGCAGCGGATATTTCCATGACGATTCCATCACCCACGACTTGGCCGGCAAGTGAGGTTCCTGCACCTCTAGGAATTAATCCCGTTTTTGCTTGGCCTGCAAATTGAATGAGGCGCTTGATGTCTTTAGTGGAAGCAGGAATAGCAACTGCGGCTGGTTTTACTTGGTATACAGAGGCATCTGTGGCGTAAATACGCTTCGCTATTTGCGAGGATTGGCTCTCGTCAAAAAACAATTGACCTTCAAAGTGGTCTTTCAACAAACGTACTTCGTAATTGCTCCAGCTCATATTTCCAAAAGGAAAACTAAAATTACAAAATCCAATCTTACCTTCATATTGCCATTCAAAGTTTATACCATCTGTTCATAAAAAGGACGCGCATTTCTAGTAATAAATTTTTTAAATTTGAGCTTAGCAAAATCCTATGAAGTTTTTAATTCAAGTTTACGAGAGTTTGATCTTTGCCTACCAGGCTTTGAGATCTAATATATTACGAACAACTCTTTCACTATTAGGTGTAAGCGTTGGTATTTTTGCTATAGTAGCTGTTTTCACAGCGGTAGATTCCCTAAATAAGAATATTCGATCTGAAATTGATTCCTTTGCAGGCTCTGGCGTCCTATATGTAGGGAAATGGCCATGGATTATGCAGAATAACTATCCATGGTGGAAGTATTTGAATCGCCCAGAAATGAAATATACGGAGTTTCAATTCTTGAAAGATAATTTAAAGTCGGCTAAAGCGATTGCCATTATTGATAATGGGCGTTCTGCTTCAGCGGCTCTAGGTAGTTCGAGTATGGATGTGAATATGACGGGTGCTAGTTATGAATACAATCAAATTACCAGTGTTCCGGTAAAATTTGGTCGTTATTTTTTACCAATAGAGTCAGAGAACGCATTGAATGTTGTTATCATAGGTGCTAAAGTTTCTGAAAATCTACAAGCCACCGTCGGCGATCAGATCAAGTTAAATGGAATTAAGTTCCAGGTTATTGGTGTGATAGAGAAGAAGGGAAGTGATATTTTGAGTTTTGGCGGAACTCCCGATGAAAAAGTCTTTATTCCTTATTCTACTTTTTCTGCGGTATTTCAAAAGGATCAGCCAGCTCCAGATATAGCTATAAAGGCTTTAGATGACGATATAGGACAAGAGAATTTAGAAGGGGAGGTGACAGGATTAATGCGGTCATTACGTTCTATAAAGCCCAAACAAGAAAGTAATTTTTCGGTTAATCGACTTGATGGATTGAACCAATTCTTTGATGGTATTTTTGCCGCATTAAATGTAGCCGGGGCTTTGATAGCCGGATTCTCGCTATTAGTAGGTGGTTTTGGAATCGCGAATATCATGTTCGTTTCTGTGAAAGAACGCACGAATATTATTGGAATCCAGAAGTCATTAGGAGCCAAGAATTATTTCATTCTATTCCAATTTCTTTTTGAGGCGGTGTTCTTGAGTTTGATTGGTGGTTTAGTCGGAATCGGTTTAGTCGTCTTGTTAACTCTTATTCCACAGGATGCTTTGCCGTTAGTTTTATCTATGAAAAATATCGTGACTGGTTTATTTATTTCCAGCTTTATCGGAATTCTTTCAGGGATTATTCCAGCTTGGGTTGCGGCTAAAATGGATCCAGTAATTGCGATTCGATCAAAGTAAACCACCGATAACCGTCTACTGCCCACTGACCACTGTCCACTGACGACTGTCCACTGAGGACTGACCACTGAGGACTGACCACTGAGGACTGACCACTGCCCACTGCCCACTGACCACTGTCAACTGTCCACTGACTACTGTCCACTGACGACTGCCTACTGACAACTGCCCACTGCCCACTGACAAGCCATAAAAAAGCCTCCCCTAAATAAATAAGAGAGGCTTTATCATTAAAGACTGTAAAATTACAGAGATAACGTATCTAAAACGGAGTTCATGTTACGCACTGCGTCAGCTGATTTATTGAATGCAGCCTGCTCATCTGCAGTTAATTTGTAGTCTACGATTTTTTCCCAACCGTTCTTGCCTAGTACGACAGGAACACCTAGGCAAATATCTTTTTGGCCATATTCTCCTTCAAGAGATACACAACATGCCATAATCTTCTTTTCATCACGAACAATTGCTTCGACTAAAGCAGCTCCAGCAGCACCCGGTGCATACCAAGCTGAAGTTCCTAATAAACCTGTTAAAGTCGCACCACCTACCATCGTATCTGCGACTACATTGTCTAAGGTAGAATCATCAAGGAATTGTGAGACAGGAACACCGTTATAGGTCGCTAAACGCTTCAATGGAATCATTGTCGTATCTCCGTGGCCACCGATAACGGTTCCTGAGATATCGTTGATAGACACATCCATCGCTTTTGCTAAATAGCATTTGAAACGAGCTGAATCTAAAGTACCACCCATACCGATAATGCGGTGCTTATCTAAACCAGCGATCGATTTCGTTAAATAAGTCATCGTATCCATAGGATTAGAGATGATAACGATAATCGGGTTTTTCGAATACTTTAAGATATTTTCAACCACACTTTTAACGATTCCCGCATTCACGCCGATTAACTCTTCACGAGTCATACCTGGTTTACGTGGAAGTCCTGAAGTAATCACAACAACATCTGAGTTAGCTGTCTTTGTGTAATCACTAGTAGATCCGATTAGGGTAGTATCAAAACCTAACAAGCTAGCTGTTTGATACATATCTAATGTTTTACCTTCAGCGATACCTTCTTTGATATCCAATAAAACTAATTCATCTGCCAATTCTTTTCTGGCAATGTTGTCAGCACAAGTTGCTCCTACAGCACCTGCTCCTACTACTGTGATTTTCATTGTTATAATTTTTGGTAAGAATGATTCAAAAAACGATACAAAAATACGACAAATCCTTAAATGATTTCATTATATTTAAGCATTAATCGAAATTATTATGTCACAATCTGGGATCTGGGTAAAGCGTATTATCGACTCCCGTTTTTTTAAAGAAGCAATTAGTAAGAGTGAAACGCTCTTTTCCCAAAACCATGTCGGCTTATTGTCATTGATCAAGGGAGCATTGAAAAAAGTGCAAGAAACGGCGGCATCAAGCAATTTGACAGTAGTTAAATTATTGAATCGGTACATAATACTTTTCAGTGAACTAATTAAGTCTTACGTTCAAGGAAAATATACTAAATTGCCAGTGGTAACGTTAGTAAAAATTACAGCTGCCTTGCTCTACTTTGTGATGCCATTTGATTTCGTTCCTGACTTTTTACCATTAGTGGGGTTTGCGGATGATTTAGCCATTGTAGTTTGGGTAGGGAAAGCGATAAAAGACGAGCTCGATGAGTTTGAAAAACATCTTTAAATACACGAATAATTAACCTTTTTTAAATATATTTACGAAAATTTAGACAAAACACGATATGATGACTGCAAGCATATTATTATTCTTAAATAGCCTTGGCGGTGGCGAAATGCTATTGATTGGCTTATTAATTTTATTGTTTTTTGGAGGAAAGAAACTTCCAGAATTAATGAAAGGACTAGGTAAAGGTATTCGCGAGTTTCAAAATGCGAAGAATGATGTAAAAGATCAGATTAACAAAGAGCTAGAGGATACAAAAGAATAATCAGCTCTAAATTTCTATATCTGCATAGTTGAAGAGATTCAACTATGCTTTTGTGTTTATATTGATTCCCATTTTTAATGAATTATACGAGTCAACCCTTCGTAAAAATTAGGGAGAAATTGTTAGCGGGTGAGCTTTCGGTTTCTTCTATAGTTTCGGGTCATTTAGATCAAATTTATACTCATAATAAGGCTTTAAATGCTTTTTTAGAGGTGTATGAAGAAGATGCTATGACACGGGCTGCGTTAGTGGATGTTAAAATTAAAGCGGGAACCGCTGGTAAATTAGCTGGATTAGTGGTGGGAATAAAAGATTTGCTTTGCTATGAAGGTCATCATTCCTATGCAGGTAGCAAAATTTTAGAATCCTTTAAATCATCCTTTTCTGCTACCGCTGTTCAGCGACTACTCGATGAAGATGCCATTATTATTGGTCGTCAAAATTGCGACGAGTTTGGCATGGGAAGCACAAATGAAAATTCAGCTTATGGTGCCGCATTAAACTATGCGAATCAAGCGCACGTTGCTGGGGGAAGTTCTGGTGGGTCTGCTGTGGCAGTTCAAGCAGGTATGTGCCAAGTTTCGTTAGGTACGGATACGGGTGGTTCCATTCGTATGCCGGCTGCGTTTTGTGGTGTCATAGGCTTAAAACCAACGTATGGATTAGTTTCCAGGTGGGGACTCATAGCCTATGCGTCTTCATTTGATACGATTGGACCTATTGCTAACTATGTTTCGGATGCTCGTTTAGTATTGGAAATTATCAAAGGGGATGATGGTCAAGATAGTAGTTTGAGTTCATCTGTTCCTAAAGCACAGAGTGATAAAAAGCGAATCGCATATATCAAGGAAGTAGTAGAGCATCCTAGTCTTCAGCCACAGATTAAAGCGGCATTTGAAGCACAAGTAGAAAATTTAAAAGGTCTTGGATATACGGTTGAAGCAGTTGATTTCCCGTATATAGATCAGTTATTACCCACCTATTATGTGTTGACTACGGCTGAATCTAGTTCGAATTTAGCTCGTTTTGATGGGGTGAAGTTTGGGCATCGTACGGCTAATCCAGTTGATTTGATGCAGTTATACAAACGTACACGTCAAGAGGGTTTTGGAGAGGAAGTACAACGTCGGATTATGTTAGGGACTTTTGTTTTAAGTGCGGATTATTATGATGCTTATTATACCAAAGCCCAAAAAGTACGTCGTTTAATCCAAGAGAAAACGCTCTCTATTTTAGCGGATTATGATTTTATCATTTCGCCTACCACTTCTTCTACCGCTTATCGGGTAGGAGAAAAGACCCAAGATCCCATACAGATGTATTTAGGGGACTTATTTACGGTCCAAGCGAATGTAGCGGGAGTTCCGGGTTTATCAATTCCCATGGGATCCGATTCTACAGGTTTGCCTATGGGGTTTCAATTAATGACAAATCCTTTTCAAGAGGGTAAGATGTTAGATTTAGGCGAAAAATTATATGCTTATGAAGGTTAAGTTTTTGTTTTATTTATTGATGCTAGGTTCTTTTCTTGTGAAAGGTCAAATAACGGGTGCTTATCAACCCGCCTATGACTTTAAACAAATTGATTCGTTAGCGAAGGTTGAACCTGGTAGTTCTGATGGATTAAAAATTGATCCAAGTTTGATTAGAGATCGCTTAAGTAAACTGGAGAATGAAATACCATTACATTATAATTTTGTTACTCATCAATTTGTAGAAATTTTTGCCTTCCGCAAGGCAAGTTTTACAAAGAAAATGTTAGAACGAAAGGATATTTATTTTCCTCTCTATGAAAAGTATTTAAAGAAATATGGGTTACCTGATGAGTTAAAATATTTATCCTTGATCGAATCAGGGCTTGAAAATAAGGCGAAATCTAATAAGGGTGCGGGTGGTCTTTGGCAATTTATGCCTTATACGGCTAGGGGCGGATTTGGATTACGTGTTGATCAATATATCGATGAACGTTTTGATGCAGAACGCGCTACTGATGCTGCCTGTCGGTATCTAAAACAACTCTACACTATTTTTGGTGATTGGCATTTGGCTTTGGCTGCGTATAATACAGGGCCAGGAAATGTGAAAAGAGCCATTCGTAAATGCGGAGCTAGTGATTTTTGGGGTATTTATGCCTGTTTGCCTAAGGAAACCAGAGCTTATGTTCCTCAGTTTATTGCCATGACCTATATGATGAATTTTCATTGGGATCATTCGATTCAACCTGTTAATTGGGTAATTGATATTCCTAAAGACAGTATCATGGTAAGTGGGTATTTGAATTTATCTATTTTGACAAAGCTAACAGGCTTTTCTCTGGATACTCTTAAAAAGCTTAACCCTCATATTTTATCTCATTTTTTACCGAGTAATACCAAAAACGTCAATCTTCATATTCCTAAAAGTAAGTTTGATTATTTCACAAAAAATAGAGCTAGTATACTAGATTCGGCTCGCTCTACGGGTAAAGTTAAAGTAGACGATTCGGAAGACAAGGATGATTCAACGGAAGTAGACGAAGAAATTGAAGTCGAAAAAGAGCCTGTTTCTACCTCAAAACGTTTCTCTTACAAGGTTAGAAGTGGAGATAATTTATCAAGCGTGGCTAGAAAGGTGGGTGTTTCTGTAAGTTCCCTTAAGAAAGCTAACAGACTTAAAAGTACGAAGCTTAAGAAAGGCCAGGTATTAGTTTATTACAAGGTAGTTTCGACTAAGTCTAGATATAGTAAGAGCTCATCAAAGCGATCTAAGTATTCAAGTCGGAAAAAGTACTCGAAAAAGAAAAAGAAGAAAACATCCAAGAAGAAAAGTAAATCAAAAAAACGCCGTAAACGCAGGTAATTATGATAGCATATTTAAAAGGAAAGTTAGCCCATAAAGACCGTGCACATGTGATTATCGATGTGAATGGTGTTGGGTATGAAGTAAAAATATCTTTGCAGACCTACGCCGCTTTAGCAGATGGGGAAGAGAATTGTAAGTTGTTTACTCACTTACAGGTGAAGGAGGATTCGCATACCTTAGTAGGTTTTCATTCCATGGATGAGAAATACCTGTTTTTAGATCTTATTTCAGTTTCAGGAATTGGATTAAGTACCGCTTTAGTGATGTTGTCGTCTTTCTCTTCCAATGAAATTCGCTCTGCGATTATGAACGATAATATCGCTTTGATTCAATCAATTAAGGGTATTGGATCAAAGTCTGCTCAGCGTGTGATTCTCGAGTTGAAAGATAAGTGCAAGAAGGATGTATTGTTTGTTGAGGCGGGAATTGCCTCCCATGATGCAAATTATGGTCACAAGCAAGAAGCCTTGTCTGCTTTAATCACCTTAGGAATTCCTAGAACGGCAGCAGAAAAAAGTTTAGATATTATTCTGAAGTCGAATCCAGATGCGACCGTAGAAAATTTAATCAAATTAGCTTTGCGATAATTGAATCATTTCAGAAAACATGGCAGTTTCAATTGGTTGCCCATTTTTCTGGGTCTAGGAATAGTCTTGTCTTTTGCGAGTTTTTCTCAGGTGGATTCTGTCGGAAAATCTGGTAAAAAACCTCGTTTATCGCTAAAAAAGCCTAATCGGCCACAAGGGAAATCTCCCTTTTCTATTTATTCTACTAAGTCAAAACTAAATTACTCATTTGAAAATGATCCAAGTTTAGTTATTCAAAAGGATGCAACAGGAACCTCAACCATAACGGATTTCAATAGCTTCTCTAGATTGCAAAATCAGGAGGTTAATCGCAGTTTTTGGCAATCCTATTCCAAAAGTTTAGATGGTAGTAGTAATTTAAAATCGCGTGGACTTTTCCCTAAAGTTGAATTGCCGCCGGCTGTTGATCGAATTTTTGGCGGCACCGAAGTTTCTTTTAAGCCCAATGGATCGCTATTGTTAGATGTGGGTTACATGGGTCAATATGTGGATAATCCGGCTATTCCCGTTCAATTAAGGTATGTAGGCAATCTATTTTTTAATGAACAAGCACAGATTAATTTTCAGGGAAAGATAGGCGATAAGCTAAATTTGAACGTCAATTTTGATACCAAGGCTAGTTTTAATTTCCAAAATCAATTAAAACTGAATTGGAAAACACAGGAAGAAGATATTCTCCAAAATATTGAAGTCGGAAATACGTCCTGGACATTGAACTCGCAACTGATACCGGGAATTCAAAACTTGTTTGGAGTAAAGACACTACTTAGGTTTGGTGCACTAGATATGACGGTGGTGGCCGCGCAACAACGTTCTAAACAGGATTGCATAACATTGAAAGGAGGTTCTCAAGGGAAAAATTTTGAGGTTCGTGCAGATCAGTACGATGAAAACAAGCATTTCTTTTTGTCGTCTTATTTTCGAAATAATTACGAAAGAGCCTTAAAAAACTTACCTGTTATTTCGAGTGGGATTACAGTTACCCGGGTGGAAGTCTATGTGACTAATCGTACCCAAAGCACGGAAACACTTCGAAATTTAGTTTCGCTCTATGACTTAGGGGAATCGAATCTATTTAATAACACTAACCCCATCATGCAGCCTATTATTCCATCAAGTCCGGTAGATAATAAAGCGAATGGGATGTATGCAAAGCTATTAGCAGACCCCAATTTGCGCAAATCGAATGAAGCAACAGATCGTTTAGAAAATGTCTATAATTTAAAGCGTGGTACAGATTTCGATGTATTAAAAGGGGCAAAACGATTAACAGATAGGGAATTCAAATTCAATTCTCAATTAGGTTATATCTCCTTAGTGGCTCCATTACGAAACGATGAGGTATTAGCTGTTTCGTATGAGTATACCTTAAATGGACGTAAATACAAGGTAGGGGAGTTAACGGAAGATTACCAATCGCGTCAAGATGATGAGGTATTAATTCTGAAGATGTTGAAATCGAGCATGATTCGCAATAACCTCAATTCTATTACAACAGGTAAACCACACCCAATGTGGGATTTAATGATGAAGAATATTTATTCTCTAAATACCTCGTCTCTCACAAAACAGAATTTTCAATTGCGTATCGTATACAAAGACGATGCAACCGGTATTGATAATAGTAACTTGATAGAAGGGACTAATTTTAAAGATATACCCTTGGTAAAAGTTCTAGGGCTTGATAAATTAAACTTTGCGGGTGATCCACAGCCTGATGGGAATTTTGATTATATAGAGGACATAACGATTGATTCCAAAAATGGTAAAATAATTTTCCCTGTTTTGGAGCCCTTTGGAGCTAATTTAAAGGCTAAATTCACCCCGAGTGAAACTAATTTGGTCGATAAATATGTATTCGAAAAATTGTATACCGGAACACAAGTAGATGCCGCTCAATTATCAGCTAAGAATAAATTTTTTATTAAGGGTGCTTTTCAGTCAGGTGTAGGGGGTGACATTGCGCTACCTTTTGGTGTAGAGCCTAAATCTGTTACGGTCACGGCGGGAGGTCAACCTTTAGCGGCTGGAATCGATTATATAGTGGAACCACAATCCGGACGCGTTAAGATAATTAATGAGGGTGTTTTTAGCTCCGGTCGAGAAATTAAGGTGTGTTACGAGAAACCAGATTTATTCTCTAACCAAATTAGGACCCTGTTAGGAACGCGCTTAGATTATAATTTAGGAAAGAATGTGCATTTAGGGGCTACTATTCAAAACATGTCTGAGAGTCCTCCTGCCTTTTTCCGTCGCGTCGCTATGGGGAATGAACCTGTCAATAACACATTGCTTGGGTTTGATGCGAGTATTTTACAAAACTCTCAAGGTCTTACTCGTTTATTGGATAAGTTACCCTTATTATCCACCAAAGAAACGTCTGTGATTGATTTTCAGGGGGAGTTTGCTAAATTAATTCCGAATGTGAATGATCGGGTGCAGGGGAATGCATTCATAGATGATTTTGAGGCTGCCAGGGTTATTTATAATATGAGTTCGCAGTCGACTCTTTGGAAAGCAGGGTCAACTCCTAAATCTTATTTAGTTCCAGGCTCTAAGTTAGCAGCTGGCTTTAATCGGGCTAAAATAGCCGCTTACACGGTGGATGCAAGTATTTATGGGCAAGGAGGTTTTGCCTTGGATGTTCCAGGATTAGACCCTATGAAAGTGAATGCGTATGCCTATGAGCGCGTAGTGACACCTAGGGGTTTATTCCCAAACAAAGATTTTGCCAATAACATCACTAATTTACCTATCGGTGTGTTAGATGTGGCCTATTTCCCATCTGAACGCGGACTCTATAACTTTAATCCGAACTTATCCTCTAGAGGTTTGTTACCTACTCCGGCCTCTAATTTTGGGGCTATTACACGGGCAATTGGATTTGATACTGACTTTGATAATGCGAATGTGGAGCAAATCGAATTCTGGTTGATGGATCCGTTTATTGGTGGCGAATCTGGAAAAATACGAGATGGTATTTTTAATAAGAATAATGAGACAGGAGGTAAACTACTATTCCATTTAGGGGATGTATCTGAGGATTTTATACCAGACGGCTATTCTAATTTTGAAAACGGCATTCCCGCTGGTGAAAAAATCACTTCGGGCGTAGGAAAGAATCTGGAGAAAACAGATTGGGGTTTAGCTCCCTCGCGTCAATTTGTCATTAATGCATTTGATAATGCGGGTGGTAGAGAGAAACAAGATATTGGTTTAGATGGTTTGCCTAATCAATCAGATGAAGCGAATGCCGTGACTGAGACGACTCATTTTAAGGCTTACCTAGATCAGGTAAAAGGGCGAGTGACGGATGCATCTGCTTTAGCAAGAATCGTAAATGACCCGGCTGCTGACGATTTTGAATTTTATTTGAATTCGAAGTTCAATACTACGGAATCTTTGATTCAACGGTATAAGAATTATCTGGGGATGGAAAATAATAGCCCCACCACGGCTAATCCTTCTAATTCGAGTTTTACAGAGGCGAATAGTATGTTGCCGGATCGCGAAGATTTAAATAATGATAATACGGTTAATGAGAATGAGGCTTACTTTGAATATGAAATTGATTTAAAACCTAATACCCTTCAAATCGGTAGTGGATTTGTGGTCGATAAAATTACAGAGGGTGGTGTCAATTGGTATTTATTCCGTATCCCGATCAAAGATAAACGGCTTTACAAGACTCCTGCGGGCGAGATAAATTCGTTTAAATCAATTCGATTTATGCGGATGGTATTAAAGGAGTTTCAAGAACCAGTGGTATTGCGTTTTGCGCAATTGCAATTGTCTGGCTTCAGTTATCGAAAATTTGAAGGTGAATTAGATAAGCGGGGTGGGCAAGATATCCCTGAGTCTTACGATGCTAAATTTAGAGTGTCTAGTGTAAATATTGAGGAAAATGGGCCTGCTAATAAAGGGGAAACAGCTATTCCCTATGTTGTTCCTCCTGGATTTGTGCGTGATCAAGACATAACTACCATTAACAATGCACGTCTAAATGAGCAATCGTTGAGCTTGTGTGTGGATAATTTGCGACCGGGGGATGCGAGAGCAGTGTTTAAAAATACGCTTTTTGATTTTATTAATTACAAGCGGCTTAGGATGTTCGTTTCGATGCAAAGTCCAGAACCTATAAGTGGTCAGGTGAGTGCTTTCTTGCGTATTGGTACGGATTTGACGGATAATTACTATGAAATTGAAAGCTCTGGTTTGACACAAACACAAAAAGGCCAAAGTTTAGATACGGAAATTTGGCCAATGGAAAATGAATTTGACATTGAGTTTGATTTAGTCAAGCAAGTAAAGATTGAACGGGATAAACAAGGTAAGAGTTTGAACGAACGTTTTTCAATGGTAATTACTAGTTCAACGGGTAAAAAGTACAAGATTACAGTGATGGGACGGCCTGACCAAAGTGCCTCTATGGTAACGATGATTGGTGTTAGGAATACCAGCAACACAAACAAATCATTTTGTATCTGGGCGAATGAATTAAGGGCTTCTGGTTTTGATCAAACATCAGGCGAAGCGGCCATAGCTAATTTAGGTATAAAACTAGCTGATTTGGGTACAATTCAAATGAATGGTTCCTTTAAAAATTATGGTTTTGGAGGTGTTCAGGCCAAAATATCAGAGAGAAGTCGCGAGAATAATCTCGAATATGGCATTACGGCGAATTTGAATTTAGATAAATTCTTGCCTCGGAATTGGGGCTTTAAAATTCCGTTCTTTATTACCTACGATCGACGGAATATATCGCCTGAATTTGATCCATTTGATCCCGATATTTTCTTACGTAATTCGATACAAAAATTCGCCTCTGAGACAAAAAAGCAATCTTATCTCACCTTAGTAGAGGATAACACAGAACGAAAAGGGTTCAACTTTTCTAATGTAAAGAAAATGCGTGGTGCAAAATCGAAATATAGTTATCCGTGGGATTTCTCTAACTTTACCTTTAGCTATGCTTATGCTGAGATGCTCCGAACCAGTCCTTTGATTGCTGAGTACCAACAGCTTAGTCATAGAGGAAACGTCTTGTATTCGTACACTAATTCATCCCGCTTTTTAGAGCCATTTAAGAAGTTTCCATTTGAATTGATTCGAGATTTTAATCTGAATTTGCTACCGTCCTCTTTGATGGTTAGATTAGATATGGATCGAAGTTTTATTAAAACTCAGATGCGTAATTCAGAATTCACCACTGTAGGTGTGGCACCTCAATTTGAGAAATATTGGTTTTTTAATCGCCAGTATGCATTGAATTGGAATCTGACAAAAAGTGTGGTGTTGAATTACAATACACAGGTAAATTCTATTATTGATGAACCCATTGGAGATTTAGATACGCAACAGAAAAGAGATTCTGTACTGATTAGTTTGCGGGCATTGGGTAGAGCAAGAAGTTTTGATCAACAAGGAGGGATGGTTTGGCGCTTACCGTTACAAAAATCCGTTTTGACTGATTGGATGAATGCGGATTATACCCATAGAATAGGCTATAATTATTTTGCTAATTCCTTTGATATACGTGATTCGCTGGGATTGCCTTTTGGGAATATTATTAAAAATACGAGAGAGCAAGCCATTAATGGGAAAGTTGATTTTGTGGCTTTGTACAATCGAATTAAGGCTTTACGTTGGGCAAATAGTCCACGTACTTTTGGTAAAAACATTGCGAGAAATCCGGGTGATGAAGATGATATTGTGATTCCTCCTAATAATGCCTTAAAATCAGTCACTCGGTTACTTTTAACTTTGCGTGGGATTCAAGTTAATTACTCAATTAATGAATCGACCACTTTGCCTGGATTTATGCCTAATCCCGGAATTTTAGGAATGAATGCAATAAATTCAGCGCCAGGTTTTGATTTTATTCGAGGTGGACAGTCAGATGCAATTCGGTTTAAAGCAGCTGAGAATGGTTGGTTAACCAGAAGTACGGTCCAAAACACGCCATTTACCCAGTTAAGATCACAAAAACTTACCTACACGACTCAGTTAGAACCTACTAAGGATTTACGAATACAGGTAGATGGGAATTATAATCGAGGGGATAATTATCAGGAGTTTTATCGTCCAGAGGTAGCAGGTGGACCTTTTGTTTCGCAAAGTCCCATCCGGTCAGGTAATTATTCCATGTCATTTTTATCGTTTATGACCGCTTTCTCAAACTCAGAAACTGTTTTTGAAGAATTCAGATCGAATCGTGCCGTTCTATTATCTCGTTTAAATCGTTCCAAGCCTACCGAAATAGGCACTTACAATCAAAATTCTCAAGACGTTTTAATTCCGGCATTTTTTGCAGCTTATTCGGGTGTTTCGGCAACCAACGTAAAGTATTCACCATTTTATTCCATTCCATTACCTAATTGGAAGGTGGATTATAATGGATTGAATCTATTGCCAGGAATAAAGAACAAGTTTGCCTCTTTCACCATATCACACATGTATTCAAGTACCTATAATGTAGGTAACTTTGTTTCTGCCTTAGAGTATGGGCAATTTGCAACGGACTTTATGAATTTGTCATTGAACAGTCTTTTATACCCCCTTGCGTCTCGTTTCGATCCCGTCACTAATACATTGATTCCTGTCTATGTAATGAGTACGATTTCTTTTGTAGAACGTTTCTCGCCCTTAGTTGGCGTAAACGCAGTAACAAAGAGTAAGATATCCTTGCGCTTAGAATATAACCAAGATCGTAATGTTGGACTTAATTTAGCTAATTCTCAAGTGGCAGAATTAGCCAATAAGGATTTTACGGTTGCTATGGGCTTTACTAAATCCAATATGTTAATTCCTTTTAAGATTAACGGTCGTGCCGTACGATTGCCAAATGATTTACGATTCAATATGAATTTAACGATTCGTGATACACGTACATTGCAGCGAAAATTAGATGCAGAGACGATTGTTACGCAAGGATTTATCAATTTTCAATTTCGGCCACAGCTAAGCTACAATGTGAATAATAAATTAACGGTAACAGCCTATTTTGATAGGATGATGAATAATCCCTTGGTTTCTAATTCATTTTATAGATCCACAGTGGCAGGCGGATTTCAAATCAGATATAGTTTAAGTGAATAATCTAAAATCGTTTGCAAAAAATCGAGATTTTCGTGACCTTTGTGAGCAAATAAATATACTATGAATTTTCCAAGTGAATTAAAATATACTCAAGAACACGAGTGGATTAGATTAGAGGGCGATATCGCTATTGTAGGTATTACTGATTTTGCACAAGGCGAGCTAGGTGATATTGTTTTTGTTGAAGTAGAGACAGTAGGTCAAAGTATCGCAAAAGATGGTGTTTTTGGCACGGTTGAAGCGGTTAAAACTGTTTCGGACTTATTCATACCTATTACTGGAGAAATTATCGAATTTAATACCGCACTGAATAACAGCCCAGAATTAATTAATTCTGATCCTTATGGAGATGGTTGGGTGGTTAAAATTAAAGCAGCTGATGCTGGCGACCTTTCCCAATTGATGGATGTTGAAACATACAAATCCTTTATTGGACATTGATTCTTAAACCCTGTTAATCAGGGTTTTTTTATATACAATAACAAATGAGAATCTTATTCAAACAGATTTTAATTCAAGATAGCCGTTCTTCCTTTTTTGGCAAGAAAGTTGATTTATTAGCTGAAAATGGTCGTTGGCTGGATATTGCCTCCTCAATACAAGCAGAGGCAGATGAAGTCATTTCTGGATCTGATTTTCAGTGGTTTCCGTCACTTGTTGATTTACGTGTTCATCACACACTTCCTGGAGGAGAGCACAAAGAAGACTGGACTAGTTTGCAATCGGCAGCCTGGAAGGGTGGAGTATTAGATATGTTACTTTTACCCACAGGAGACCCTGTGCCACAACAACCTGAAGCGATACAGTATATTGCTACTAAATTGGAGGGAACAGGAGTAACGTGTTATCCATCAGCGCCATTAACATTAGACAATAAGGCGGAGAACTTTAGTGATTTGATGGGTTTGCATGAATCAGGCGCGTCTTGGTTTAGCCATGGCGATGTCGCCTTGCAGGACACAGATTTAATGTTGAAATGCTTACAGTATTTACAACCTTTAGCAGTTAAAGTTATCTCGAGGCCCGATGTAGCTGGTTTGTCTTTGTTTGGTCAGATTCATGAAGGCGTACAAAGTACATTATTGGGTTTGAAAGGTATTCCTGTTCTAGCTGAAACGATGCATGTTAAGCGTGATTTAGATTTGTTAAGGTATGTCATGCAACATTCTTTTGGACTGACTAATCCAAATTTCGCACTTCACTTCTCCTGTATTTCCACCGCGGAGTCTGTCACCTTAATTAGTGAAGCACAAAAGCAAGGCTTGCCAGTTACGGCTGATGTGGCGGTCTACTCGCTTATTTTCACAGAAGATGCGGTCTCAGATTTTGATACTTTGAAGAAAGTAAATCCACCTTTGCGCTCTGAGAGCGACCGATTAGCATTGTGGAAAGGATTGAAAGAAGGAGTAATTTCTACTGTTGTATCAGATCACCACCCAGTGGAAGTGGAGAATAAAGAATTGGAGTTTGATCAAGCTAATTTTGGAACGATTGGTTTAGAGACTTTGGCTCTAGCCTTTATGAAAGAAGCCCAAAATCAGGGATTAACTAAGATAGATAAAATTTTATCTCATGCTCCAGCTGCCTTTTTAGGCATTGTGCAGCCAGAGTTAAAAGTAGGGGAGGTGATGAAAGGATTAGTGATGGCAGGTGAGGAAAAAGTATATAAATTAGAGGATATTAGCTCTAAATCCAAAAATTCAATCTTCCTAGGGCATTCATTTAGCCATCAAATAAAAGGGGTATTTAACGGATTAAATTATTCCTATGGTCAATAATTGGTTTGCCGAGATTGGGCGATTTGTCATCTATGCCGTACTCTTTGTACTCTTAATGGCAGCATATGGTTTTGTGCTTCATCAGTTTGAGATAATTCCGATAGGAGGAAAGAAAGCACCATCCATTGTTTTCTTATTGTTTTTTCAATGGTGGTATGTTGTGAAATTTCCCCAAAATAACCAGGGAGAAAAAAAACACTTTTTAGTCTATTTCGCGCTTCAATATATTTTAATAGTTGTAACCGCCCTTTTAAGTGCCTTTTTCCTGTATTATTTTTTTCAAACGTCAACGGGATTACTTATGTTAGACGCTTATATTCAACAGAGTTTGTTAGAATTAAATTCCTTTAAGGAAGTGATTGTTAGTCAAGAAGGTGGGGAGTATTACAATAGCCTTCATGCAGGAATAAAGTCAATTGATGCATACAGTATTGCAAAAGATGATTTTGCCCAAAAGATTGCTTTAGGATTTTTACCTAATTTGTTAATTTCACTTTATTATAAAAAATAATCATGGAAAATACCTCAGAAACAGCTGCATCGTCCTCCATACTAGCCCTAAAATATGGCTTTATTAATGGTATATTAAGTTTTCTCTTTTCTACATTTGTTAATTTGATGGGTTGGAATGAGCAGTTTCAAGAATCCATTGGTTGGATTTCTGGCATATGGTCGCTCGTGTTAACGGTTACTATTTCTGTTTTATGCTTAAGAGAGTATAGAGAGCAAAACGGGGGTTATATTAGCTATGGCCAAGGTTTAGGTTTAACTGCTTTACTAGGTGCAATTACCGGATTAGCTGCTGGTGGCTTTAACTATATTTATATTCAGTTTATCGATAATACGGTCATTCAACGCCAAATGGAAATTGCCAGAGAGCGAATGGAGGATCAGGGATTAACGGCTAGTCAAATTCAAAGTGCTGAGGAAATGACTTCATTTATGATGAATCCTGGTATGCAATTCGCTATTGTGGTTGTTATGAGCCTTATTTTTAATTTCTTGTTAGGCTTAATCGTTGCAGCAGTAGTTAAAAGGGAAAAGCCGATTTTTGAATAAAATGGTTAGTCTCATTAAGAAAGACGTTATTGCCTTATTTAGCTCTTGGATGGGCTGGGGGACTATTTCGTCTTTTTTTATTTTAATGGGAGTTTATGTTTGGGTGATTGATGGAAACGTGTTGGATTTTGGCTTTGCTGAATTATCTGTTTTCTTTGATTTAAGCCCTTGGTTTTTCTTATGCTTGGTTCCGGCCTTGTCTATGAATAGCTTTTCAGAAGAAATGGATCGAGGATCTTTTCAACTGCTTCGCTCTTTGCCATTAACAATCAATCAGATTTTAGCGGCTAAGCTTTTATCCTTGGTATGTATTATTCTCATCACCTTACTTCCGAGTATTTTATTTGTTTATGCGATAGGTTCCTTAGGATTACCTGCTAACAATTTTGATTCCTCTTTGATTTTAGGAGGGTATGTATCTTTATTTCTGTTGAATTTATGCTTTATTGCCTTAGGTATATTGGCTTCAAGTGTAAGTAAAAAGCAACCCGTCGCTTTTTTAGTAGGATTGGTTTTTAATTTTCTTTTTTGGCAAGGAGCGAAGGAAATTGGAGTTGAATGGATGGATCTATCCTATCATTACAGCCGCATGAGCATGGGATTAATTAGCACGGAGGACTTAGTATTCTATGGTGGATTTTTAGCGGTAGTTATCGGAATTACTCAAATTCGCCTGCGCAACTTTATTTAAATTCGATAATCGAAATTTTTTCTGAGCAGAATTCTATTTCATTCAATTCGTTAGAGGCGATAATGATGAGCTTATGTCTTTGATCGTTTAGTCGATTAAAAAACCATTTCTTCGCCTGTTCATCAAAATTAGTGGTAGGTTCATCTAATAATAAGATGGGTCTTTCAGATAATAAAGCAAAACCTAACTTTATCTTTTGCCGCATTCCGGAGGAATAATTCTTGATTAATTTAAATCTTCCAGGCTGTAAGTCAATGAATTTTTCTAATGTGTCTATATCAATAGAAGAGGGTAGGTAGTTATTTTTCACCAAAATCGCTAGATGTTCTGGTAGTGTATACTCTTCAATTAATTCGACATAAGGAGCGGCGTACGTTATTTGTGTATAGACTAGTTCAGGATCAATTCCTGTCATTTCGATCTTGCCTGAATTAGGTAAGGTAAACTGAGCGATTAATTGAAGCAGTGTTGATTTACCAGATCCATTAGGTCCGGTAATTGCATAGGAATGACCAACTTTAAACTGGTGACTGAAATCCCGAATGACAAATTCTTGTCTAAACTTTTTGGAAAGGTTGGTAGCAAGAATTTCCATATAGAATTATCCCTTCATAATACCGCGTTCCGAATTCCTGATGAAATCGATTATTTCATTTCTTTCCGGCGTATTAGGTAATTGTGACTCAATTTCGGCTAATGCAGCATTCGTATTAAGCCCTTTTAGATAAAGAAAACGATAGGCCTCTTGAATAATATTGATTTGTTCGTCGGTATAATTGCGTCTACGTAAGCCTACTGAATTAACCCCAGCATATGTTAATGGTTCACGACCTGATTTTGTAAATGGAGGAACGTCTTTTCGTACTAAGGAGCCTCCTGAAATCATTACATGTTGACCTATTGTCGCGAATTGATGAATAGCAGATGAGCCTCCAATGATCGCAAAGTCTCCTACTGTTACGTGACCAGCCATTTGAACTGAATTAGCCAGTATGCAATGGTCTCCAATGAAACAGTCATGCGCTACGTGCACGTAGGCCATTATTAGACAATTTTTACCAATTACTGTTTTCAACTTATCAGAGGTACCCCGATTAATGGTTACGCATTCTCGAATCGTAGAATTATCTCCAATTTCAGCCGTTGTAATTTCTCCACCAAACTTTAAATCTTGTGGAATTGCTGAAATAACTGCACCCGGAAAAATGCGCACATTTTTACCAATACGGGCACCTGGGTAGATGGTGACATTAGACCCAATCCAAGTTCCGTCGCCTATTTCTACATCCTCATGAATAGAAGTGAACGCTTCGATGCTAACATTAGCACCAATTTTGGCTTTAGGATTAATATGGGTTAACTGATGAATCATATATAAAATCTTACGATTTACGAACTAAACTAGCAGTCATTTCTGCCTCACAAACTACTTGCCCAGCCACATAGGCCTTACCAGTCATTTTAGCAATTCCTCGTCTGATAGGTGCTTGTAGTTCACATTTAAAAATAATAGTATCCCCTGGGATTACACTTCTTCTAAAACGGCAGTTTTCTATGCCCACTAGGTACGGCCAATAATTTTCTGGATCATCTACTGAACTTAAAACAAGTATACCCCCAGTTTGCGCCATCGCCTCCACTTGCATAACACCAGGCATTACTGGATTGTTTGGGAAGTGCCCCATGAAGTAGTTTTCATTCATGGTTACGTTCTTTACGCCTACAACACTATTATCATCTAGGTAAATGATTTTATCAATCATTTGGAATGGATAGCGGTGTGGGAGTAACTCGTATACCCGTTCGTGAGTAAAAATAGGAGGTTGCTTAGGATCGTAAGTGGGAACTTTATTTTTCTCAGCGTCTAACATCAATTTCTTGATCTTACGGGCAAGTTCTACATTAGAAGCATGTCCAGGACGAGAGGCAAGAATTTGCGCTTTAATAGGACGACCTACTAAAGCTAAATCCCCCATTAAATCCAACAATTTATGGCGGGCCATTTCATTGCTGAAATGTAGGTTCGTATTATTCAAGATTCCAGCTTCTTTAGAAACAGAAACCTTTGGCTTACCTAAAACTTCGGATAAATGGGCTAATTCAGCTTCTGAATAATCTTTATCTGCAATGACAATAGCATTATTTAAATCGCCACCTTTTATTAATCCTGCTTTGTAAAGAGCCTCAATCTCGTGTACAAAACAGAAGGTTCTACACATAGAGAAGTCCTTCTCAAACTGAGATACGTGGCTCAAGTTAGCGTGCTGGCTAGAAAGGAATTTAGAATTGTAATCTACCATAACTGCCATACGGTAGTCATTCAATGGTAAGGCAGCTAATTCAATGCCGCTTTCCAGGTCTTTGTAGCGTACTTCTTCTGTTAATTCAAAGAATTTACGATGAGCGTCTTGCTCGATAAGAACGGCGTCTTTTAATGCTTCGACAAATTTGATTGAACTTCCATCCATGATAGGTGGTTCAGGTCCATCTAATTGTATTAATATGTTATCAACTTCTAATCCTACAAGCGCAGCTAGAACATGTTCAACTGTATTGATTCGTGCGCCATTATGTTCAATCGTGGTTCCACGAGATGTATCTACCACATAATCTACGTCAGCATCTGCAATAGGTTGACCTGGTAAATCAACACGTTGAAATTTGATGCCGTGGTTTGCTGGAGCAGGTAAAAAAGTCATGTTGGCAACTACGCCCGTATGTAATCCTACACCAGATAGGGTAACAGCTTTGGTAATGGTATGTTGCTTATTATTCATACGCAATTAAGATTCTATTCGTTTTAATAAGTCCGGTAATTGACGTAATAAAGCATTACGCTTCAGGTATTCGCTGTTAGGGGAGGCCGGAGTTCCACCTAATATTTGCCCTTCTTTTTTTACCGTTTTCGTTACACCGGATTGGGCTGTTACGATTGTTTTATCTGCTATGGTAATGTGTCCAGCAACACCTACTTGACCACCAATTAAGCAATTTTTTCCAATTTTAGTAGAACCTGAAACACCAGTTTGTGCGGCGATGGCTGTATTTGTGCCTACTTCTACATTATGTGCAATTTGAACCAAATTGTCTATTTTAACCCCACTTCTAATCAAAGTAGAGCCCATTGTAGCGCGGTCAATAGTTGTATTTGCCCCTACACTGACATTATCTTCTATTACGACATTACCTAATTGTGGTATGGTGGTAAAAGATCCATCTGATTGTGGTGCAAAACCAAATCCATCTGATCCAATAACTGCGTTTGCATGAATAGTGCAATTATTACCTATAATTGTGTCATTACAAATGACTACTCCTGGATAAATCATACAATTATTACCTATGGATACTTTATTCCCAATAGTAACGTGTGCTGCAATGTAATTATTATCTCCCAGGGTAGTGTTAGAACCAATACTTGAAAATGGCCCCAAATATAAATCTGAACCTATTTTAGCGGTTTCAGCAATCGAACTAGGTTGTTGAATCCCTGTTTCTTTAACGGAGGTAAACTCTTGGTATTTTTGAAGTAAAACAGTAAAAGCTGAATACGGGTCTTTAACCTTAATTAAGGTAGCTAATGGTTTTTCTTTTAGGATTAAATCATCAGCCACAATGATTGCCGTGGCTTTTGACTGATATAAATACGATTCGTATTTAGGATTGGCTAAAAAAGAGATACTTCCCGTTTGTCCCTCCTCAATTTTATGAAATGTCGATATACTTGCTGACCCGTCACCATCTACTGTTCCTTGAATTAATTGGGCTATTTGATCAACAGTAAATTTCATTCGGTCAAACGATGTTTAATAATGGCAATGAGAATTTCCATTAGCTCAATTCTCCTTGCAAATATACGCTCTTTGGACAACAAAAATAGTATTTTTTTACAATCTTGCTTAAAGCTTGGATGGTCGGTAAATCGGAGGCTTCGAGTAATTCAACAACTTGTCCTTTTTTGTTGACCATCTTAATCGTGTTGTCCCCTTGTACATAGGCCGCGTTCGAGGTAGACCCTTCTACCACAAAGTAGGTTAATTCGTCTTCTGTAATACCATATTCTCGTTTTATCGATTCTTCAATTTCGACTCTTTTTGCCTTAGGTAGAGGCTGAGAGCCTAATTTGCAGGTGAATAATTTTCTGGCCAAAAAATGCGAACACAAATGCTTTAGAATTTTATCACTTGAATTCTTCCATTCTTTGATGGCTGCCCATACATCATGGTCATCTAATTCAGTGAAGGAAATCAGTAAATTTTCATTAGTAGAAAATTCCTCCCAGGTGTAGGTGTTCTTTAAGAATGTTTTAAGCGAGGTAGAGCAGGTCAGTTTTTGACCTTGCGCAATCAAATACTTAGCACGTCGCAAAATTTGAATCAGCATGGTTTCAGCAGCAATAGCCGTTTTATGCAAATACACTTGCCAATACATGAGGCGTCTAGCCATTAAGAAGTTTTCAGTTGAATAAATCCCCTTTTCCTCAATTACTAACTGTTCATTAACGAGGTCCATCATACTGAGCAAACGTTCAGAACCAATAAAACCTTCCCTTACACCGGTATAAAATGAATCCCTGCTTAAGTAATCTAGTCGATCAACATCTAATTGGCTTGATACGAGTTGATGGAAAAATTTGCGGTGGTATTTATTTTCAAATATTTGAATGGCTAAATCTAATTGTCCATTAAAATGAATATTTAACTTATTCATTAACAATGTCGAAACATCTTCATGTTTCACCTCATTTAATAAGGTATATTCGAGAACGTGTGAAAAGGGTCCATGTCCAATATCATGTAATAAAATGGCAATTTCTGCCGCTTGACGCTCTTCATTGGTGATAGTATATCCTTTTGCTTTTAGGTTGTCTAAGACTTGATCCATTAAATGCATGGCTCCTAAAGCATGATGGAAGCGTGTGTGATGTGCACCTGGGTAGACGAACTCAGCTAAACCTAATTGTTTAATACGTTTAAGTCGCTGAAAATAAGGGTGGTCAATCAGTTCAAGAATTAATGGATTATTGATTTTAATAAAACCATAAATCGGATCATTAATAATTTTAGTCGGGTACATGGGATATTCTTTTCCGAAATTTAGCTAAAAAGGTTAGTATTCCTTAATTTTGTGTCACATTGAATTCCGTTAACGGATGTACAATGCGGACTTGTAGCTCAGTTGGTTAGAGCATCTGACTCATAATCAGGGGGTCCATGGTTCGAGCCCATGCTGGTCCACTCTTTTTTTTTACCATACTCTTCAAAAGGGAGTATGGTTTTTTTTATCCAAAAAATTCAAAATAGAGAAGTGCCACCGCCGCAAGTGTCATGATGACAAGAGCCGCAAATCCCAGTACATTAGACAAGGTAGAATTGGTATTTTCTCCCATTATTTCTTTGTTATTCGAAATATGTAGAATAATGGCAATTAAAACGGGCGCTGTCATGCCATATAAAATGGCCGTGTATATAAGGGCGTTAATCGGAGTTATGCCGATGTAGTTTAGAGAAAGACCTACTAACAAGGATAAGGCGATGATGGAGTAGAAGCCTTTGGCCTCCTGAAACTTTTTATTTAATCCTTGTTCCCAACCAAACGTTTCTGAGAATATATAAGATAGAGAGCCGCTTAACACAGGAATAGCGATAAGGCCTGTGCCCAATATACCAATGGCAAATAACCAATAGGCCATGTCGCCAGCTAGCGGCTTAAGTGCTGAAGCAGCTTGTTCTACTGTGTCTATTTGATGGATTCCGCTTTTATATAGAACCGTCCCTGTAGTTAGAATGATGAAATACATGACAAAACCTGAAAATCCCATGCCGAAATCAACATCTTGTTCCATCTCCTGAATAATCCGTTTATTCACCATGAGTTTTTTATGCACATTCATTTCTTCCACTTCTATTGACGCTTGCCAAAAGAACAAATAGGGTGAAATGGTTGTACCTAGAATACCAACTAAAATGGCCAGATATTCTTTGTTAAATTGAATATTTGGTACAAATGTGGCCATAAATATTTCTTTTAGGTCTTGTTTGTAAAGAAATGGAACGATAAAGTAGACTAGCATCACAATGCACAAATACTTTAAGATGGCTGCAATTTTCGCATAAGGCAAATAAATAATTAGGCCTAATAAAAGAAAGGTAAATAGGACACTAAAATAACTTTGCTCAATGCTAGGAAAAAGTAAATTGCCCACAGCACCCATGCCTGCGATATCAGCACCAATATTAAGAATGATTGCAGGGAAACTAAAAAGCAGCATCAGATAGAGCACTGGCTTGGGGTAATGCTTTTTAAGAGTTCCCGTTAATCCCTGTTTGGTAACTAATCCTATTTTAGCACACATTTGCTGAAGGGCAGCCATCAAGGGGAAGGCAATCAAAGCCGTCCAAAGGGTAGAGAGACCCCATCCTGCACCTGCTTGTGAATAGGTAGCAATCCCCGAAGGATCATCATCGCTTGCACCTGTGACTAACCCAGGCCCTAAAAGTCTCCAAAAGCGAGCAATCTTAGATTTAATTTTCATTTAATTTATCAGTATGTTGGTAATTTACTAAGTATAGATTTCGAATCAGTATATTTTTGTACATTACAGTTATATCTAACCACTTCATAATGCTCTTTCTTTTTCAATCAATATTTGTCATGACGCTATTTACTAGTTTTATGACACCTTCGATTATCTTTCTGAAATCAAGAGGGTCTTTATTTGCTAACCCTAACATTTATTTAGCTGCACTTTTTTTTATTTCCGGGATTTATTGTTTGACTGTTTATTCGATGTCTTTAGGGCATAGTTTATTATTTACGGTCTTGCTATATGGCAATTTTTCGTCTATTTATTTCTTAATAGGACCATTATTGTTTTTCTATTTAAAAAGTTTGAAAACGGGCTCAACAAGTTTAAGTCGGGTAGACCTCCTTCATTTTATACCCTTTGCACTCGTCTTTATTGATACCATCCCGTATTATTTTTCTGATTATTCCTACAAAGTCCAGGTGGTACAGCAAGTGTTTAGTAATTGGACTTCGATGTTCACTATTCGTTTAGGTTTCGTATTCAATGCGGCACATTTATATGTTTTTAGGCCGCTTTTATTGACTTTTTATACAGTATGGGGAATAAGGTATTTATTTCAAAATCAGGTTTATTTTTTTAAGGCTACTCGATTAGGGAGATGGTTGATGCTATTCTTATTTTTTCAGTGGATGGTCTTTGTGGGAATGAGTTCTGTTTTTTTGGGTGTTTGGTTAGAAAATTCGTACGGATTTACACAGTTCAATTACCCAAGTGAAATTAAATATGTTTCCCTGGTATCGTATATGGTGATGGTTTGTACTCTGTATTTTTTTCCTCAGATTATTTATCTGAATGCAGAGCGATTTAAACGCGTATTAAATTACCAAGAGGCCTATTGGTGGAAGATGGATCAAGCTATGAATACTTGTTACATTTTCGAAAAGCCCTTTTTAAAGGCTGACTTGACTTTGGATCAATTCGGGGAATTAGTCCAAAAGGATACAAAAGAATTGCACGATTTTTTTGAACTTTATCTTTTCACTAACTTCACAGATGAAATGAATCGATTACGGGTTCAATTTGCGAGGAATTTAATCAAACATGGATGTATGAAAAAAGCCTGTTTGAAGAATTTGCACTTGGAATCTGGATTTAGTACCTCTAAAGATTTAGAGTTTTATTTTTTAGAATTTGAAGGCCTAACTATTCAGGGTTTCATCCAATCAATTACTAAATAGCGCTATGAAAAGTACTTTTATTACATTTTTATTTATTTGTTCTGTTCAAGTTGCTTTTGGTCAAAAGGTGATCAGTTCTTCAATTGGTTCAGGTGGTTCAACTACGACAGTAAATGGAAAGTATTATTCCCAAATCATTGGGCAACAAAGCGCCGTTACCGGAACTTCCAATACAGGAGGTGTGGTTGTTCGTCAAGGATTTAAGCAACCGTCTTTGTTAGCAAGAAGTATAGCTGCCTCCGGCATCAAGTTGAATGTGCAGGAAGAAAATCCGATTACTTACACTACCTATCCGAATCCTTTTGTTGATAAATTAACGATTGGGTTCTCGGTGCCTAGTATAAAGCCGACTTTTGTGGCTATTTATGATCAATTAGGATCGGTTATTTACCAGCACACCTATGAAGCGCCCATAAAAGAAATTGTATTTACAGACTTTTCTGGGATTCGTGTAGGTAAGTATGTTCTGCATGTAATTTCCTCTGGAAAACCTTTTGCAACTACGATTGTAAAAGAATAACTAGAGGCTGAAAGCCACATATTTATTGCCTTTGGGTGTCCCTAATTTAGTTCCTCCACAGGCGATTACAATGTATTGTTTACCATCCACTGAATAGGTGGATGGAGTAGCAAAAGCTGCTGCGGGCAAGGTAATTGTGCGTAGCAGCTTTCCTGTTTTACTAGCATAGATGCGCAATTTGCCATCTTTTGCCGCTCCGATAATTAAAAGCCCGCTTGCTGTCACTATGGGACCTCCATAATTTTCGGCCCCTGTTCCAGTAATTCCTCTTTGAGCTAAGGCTGGTTCGTCCCCAAAAGGAATTTTCCATAGGTATTTACCAGTATTTAGATCTATGGCAT
This sequence comes from Aquirufa sp., assembly GCA_044236555.1. Taxonomy (GTDB): domain Bacteria; phylum Bacteroidota; class Bacteroidia; order Cytophagales; family Spirosomataceae; genus Aquirufa. The sequence goes on along the minus strand of JBIIGE010000012.1, from coordinate 4,163 downwards.
TCAATGTTCCCCAGGGAGGACTCAGAGCGGGTAGGCCTTTAGAATCTAAGAATTTGTTATATCCCGTCATTTGATAGGGAGAAATGTAACCTTTTGCGGATGAAGACGCGACTTCCTTAGGAACCTCATTTAAAATATAAGAAAGGATATTTTCTCTATCTTCTTTAGAAAGTTGGCTGAAGCCAGGCATCATCCCTTTCCCATTGATTATTAATTGTTGCAGGTAAGGTTTTGTTCTTTTGGAGGATATATCAACTAATGAGGGGTATCCGCTCATGGGATTACCTCTTTTGTTAGCTCCATGGCAGGATTGACAATTCGTTTGATAGGCTTTTTCTCCAGGATTTGAGCTATTCGATTTAGCCGGAACCATCTTTTGTATCCAGCCCATTTCATTGCTATTGACATACAGAATACCGTCAGGGTCCGCAGCTGCGCCACCCCACTCTCCACCTCCATCAAATCCAGGTAATATCAGATTGCCTTTTTCGCTTGGTGCATCGTGCCATCCTTTATTTAAGGTTGCCAAGGTTTTCAGTAGTTCCTCTTTGTTTTCTGCATAGGGGTTAATGTCGGTGTTCTGAATTTCTGATGATAATCGAGCATAGGGTTTTGGGATTGTGGGAAAGGGTTGTGTTAACCACGCTTTTTCACCTGCTAATAAAGAACCCTTTACTTTTTTCTCCAAAATAGGGAATAAGGGTTTCCCGCTAATTCGATCAAATAAGAAAACAAAACCTTGCTTCGTGATTTGAGCCACTGCTGCTCTTTTTTTTCCATTATGATTGACCGTAATTAAATTAGGCGGCGCGGGTAAATCACGGTCCCAAAGGTCGTGGTGTGTGGTTTGGAAATGCCATAGACGTTTACCCGTTTTAGCATCGAGGGCAAGTAAGCAGTTCGAAAACAAGTTAGATCCTTTTCGATTTCCACCATAGAAATCATACCCTGCAGACCCTGTGGGTACAAATAAGATGCCTCTTTCCGTATCCACTGCCATTCCAGCCCAGTTATTTGCGGCACCAGTGTGGGTATTGAGATATGCATCCTTTGGCCATGATTCAAAACCTTTCTCCCCCGGATAGGGAATCGTATGAAAGGTCCAAACTAATTTACCTGTTATCACATCGAAAGCTCGAATGTCACCTGGAGCGGCATCTGCACCCTCAGAAAGACGAACGGGCATAATGATGAGATTGTGGTAAATGGTGCCTGGCGTATTCGAAATGATAAATTTATTCGCCGCGATAAAAGGTAAGCCCAGATGTAAGTCTATTTTGCCTTGATCACCAAAGCTAGGAATTGGTTTTCCTGTCTCTGCATCTAAAGCCCAGAGATTTGGCCCTGCTGTATATAAAATACGCTTTTCTATACCATTAGTCCAATAACTTACTCCTCTAGAGGTACTAGCCCAGTTTTTCAATGGATCTCCAAATCGCCATATTTCTTTTCCCGTCGCAGCATCCAAAGCAAAAGCTTGGACAGTAGAACTTACACCATACAGAATACCTTTGCTGATGATTGGATTAACCTGCATTTGGCCGGAGTCAGGAAGATTGTATTCCCACGCAACTTTTAGTTGATCAACGTTTGCTGGATTTATTTGTGTTAGCGTAGAATAGTGGTTTCGGTCAGCCCCACCTAAATACTCAGCCCAATCTTCAGAGGACGCAAATGCAAAGGCCAACAACGCTAAAGCTAAACACTTTTTATACATACAATTTCAAATTATACTGCTAGTTTAGTGTGATTTTAGCTCTAAACCATATCCAAATGAAATTATTTGCTCTACATCCTTCTTGCTTTTCCGTTTGAGATGATTCCCGGAAGTATATGAGCAAGTATGCGAAAATTTCATTTGGCACAAATTATGGAAAAGTTTATTCGGATTGGGCAGTAAATTCAACGGGTTTTTCTCTTAAAATAGTGGTTCTAATACATTTACATTAAACTAAACGATAATGGGTTCAATTTTAGGTCTTTTCTTTCATTCATTAGGTGGTTTCGCCTCTGGTAGTTTTTATATTCCATACCGAAAGATTCAGGTATGGTCTTGGGAAAGTGCTTGGATTGTGGGTGGGGTATTCTCATGGTTAATTGTACCTTTTTTGGCTGCTTGGCTGACCATTCCTGACTTTATGGGGATAATTCAGGACATTGATTCTGATACGTTTTTTTGGACTTTTGTTTTTGGTGTGTTGTGGGGAATTGGTGGGTTGACCTTTGGTCTTGCCATGCGTTATTTAGGCATGTCCTTGGGAATGTCTATTGCCTTAAGCTTGTGCAGTATATTCGGAGCTTTAGTACCACCTATTTACAGAGAAATAGCTGGATTAGCTGGAGACACTATTTCGCACATTGTTGGAAGTACAGGTGGTCAGGTGGTTTTATTGGGTATTTTAGTTTGTGTTTTTGGGATTTTTCTATGTGGTAAAGCAGGGATGATGAAGGAAGGGGAGTTGTCCAAAGAACAAAAGCAAGAGACCATAAAAGAGTTCAGTTTGACCAAAGGGTTGATTGTAGCTACCATTTCGGGACTTTGCTCAGCTTGTTTCAATTTTGGTATTGAGGCAGGAAAGGACATGGCAAATGTTGCGGTTGCAAAAGGCTGTGACCCATTGTTCCAAAATAACGTCATTTTTATCGTGGTTTTGTGGGGCGGATTTTTAACAAACTTTCTCTATTGTATGTATTTGAACTTTTCGAATAAGTCTTTTGGCGATTATTTGAATGCTTCAGCCCCTTTAAAAATGAATTATTTATTTGCAGCCGTAGCGGGTACAACCTGGTTTCTTCAATTCTTTTTTTATGGAATGGGGGAGAGTAAATTAGGTAACGGGGCTAGTTCATGGATTTTGCACATGGCTACGATTATCATTACCTCTAATTTTTGGGGTCTTTATTTCAAAGAATGGAAAGGAGTCTCGTCTAAAACGATGCGTACCGTTATAGGAGGCATTGTGGTGATTCTCATCTCTGTTATTATTGTAGGGATTGGTAACTCTATTCATTAATTTTCAGTAAGATTCAACTAGATTAATTTCTTCTCCCTTTTAACCCGGATTGAAGGAAAAGCTCACTTAATTTTATTTTGGGAGCAGTCCTTTAGCCTCTATTTTATTTGGCAAAATATCAATTTTACAGTCGATTTGCCTTGCATTTTTGCAAAAAAAACGTGATTTTTGTAGCTTAATTATAATTGGAGCGCCTTTTAAATTAATTTATATAATGAGCAATTCCCCAACCACCTTGTTTGATAAAGTATGGGATTCACATGTCATTCGAAAAATTGAAGATGGTCCTGATGTTTTTTTCATTGATCGTCATTTTATTCATGAAGTAACCTCACCTGTAGCTTTTTTAGGTCTTGAAACACGCGGAATTGGCGTATTATTTCCAGAGCGTACGTTTGCTACAGCAGATCACAATACACCTACTATTAACCAGCACTTACCTGTTGAGGACCCTCTTTCAGCGAATCAATTGTTGCAATTAGAGAAGAATACGGCAAAATACGGTATTTCTCATTGGGGTCTCGGTAATCCTAAAAATGGTATCGTACACGTGGTAGGTCCAGAGAATGGAATCACTTTGCCCGGTATGACGATAGTTTGTGGGGATTCTCATACCTCTACACACGGTGCTTTTGGAGCTATTGCCTTTGGTATCGGTACATCAGAAGTAGAAATGGTTCTTTCGTCTCAATGTATCATGCAACCTAAGCCTAAGAAAATGCGCATTAATGTGAATGGGGATTTAGGTAAAGGAGTTACACCAAAGGATGTGGCCCTATACATTATTTCTAAATTAACTACCTCTGGTGCTACGGGATATTTTGTAGAATATGCGGGGGATGTTTTTGAAAAAATGTCAATGGAGGGTCGTATGACAGTGTGTAACTTGAGTATCGAGATGGGTGCACGTGGTGGTATGATTGCTCCTGACCAAACTACCTTTGACTATATCAAGGGTCGTGAATTAGCACCGAAAGGGGCTGATTGGGACAAGCAATTAGCGTATTGGAAAACGTTGAAAACAGATGCAGGAGCTTCTTTTGATGAAGAAATCACCTTCTTGGCGTCTGATATTGAACCCATGATTACTTATGGTACTAATCCAGGAATGGGAATGGGTATTTCGAAACAAATTCCTAATGCGGAAGA
>JBIIGE010000147.1:0-2727 GCA_044236555.1 Aquirufa sp. | reverse complement strand
TGCTCCAATTCTAGCATCCAATCAAACTGCCAAATTAACCCTATCAAATCCGTAAACTTCAACGGTACTATCAACGTAGCTTTACTTTCTCCCGTAGCTACTTCTTCAATCGACTTTGTTAGTTTATCAATGATAAAATCAGCCTCCACTATGAATCTATTTCCCATTTTGAAAGGTAGAGATCTTTAAGGTCTGAATTTAACTGCTGTCCTTTTTTATAAGTTAGTTGATAATTGCATTTAAAGTCGTCATTCCTTAATTTACCTCTTCAAAATTCATACTATGAAAAAATTACTTCTACTCCTTTGCTTGCCCCTTTTAACACAGGCGCAAGATCGTCCGTATGGTAAAGTTTGGGCGACTCGCTCACAGGCCATTGCCCAAAACGGGATGGCCGCTACCTCACACCCTTTGTCTACTCAGGCTGCACTTGATGTACTGAAAGCAGGCGGAAATGCTATCGACGCGGCGATTGCGGCGAATGCCATGGAAGGCGTAGTGGAACCCCACGTGAATGGAATTGGAGGGGATTTGTTTGCGATTGTTTGGGATGCGAAAACAAAGAAATTATATGGCATTAATGGTTCCGGTAGATCCCCTAAATCGCTGACATTAGCCGAGTTTAAAAAGCGCGGTCTGACGCATATTCCATCGCTGGGGCCATTGCCTGTTAGCGTACCTGGTTGTGTAGATGCCTGGTTTGAATTACACAAGAAATTCGGTTCAATGCCGATGAATAAGGTCTTAGAAAAGGCTGTTTCCTATGCGCGCAATGGTTTTCCGGTGCATGGCGAATTTGCCTCAGCCTTAGCTCGAGTGCCTGCCGCTTATGGTAAGTTTCCGAACGTGGCTAACCACTATTATCCGAATGGAAAGCCGCCGGTAGAGGGGGATATTTTCAAGAACCCGAACTTAGCGAATACCTTAGAAAAAATAGGAAAAGAGGGGCGCGATGCCTTTTATAAGGGGGATATGGCGCGGACGATGGACGCGTTCATGAAGAAGAATGGTGGGTTTTTGAGCTATGAAGATTTAGCCTCGCACACGTCTACTTGGGTGGAGCCGGTTTCGGTGAATTACCGTGGGTTTGATGTGTGGGAATTGCCTCCGAATAGCCAGGGGATCGCGGCTTTGCAGATGTTAACGATTTTAGAGGGCTATGATTTTTCTAAAATTAAATTGGGTTCAGCGGAGCACGTGCACTTGTTTACAGAGGCCAAAAAACTAGCCTTCGAAGACCGCGCAAAATATTATGCAGACCCTGAGTTTGCCAAAATTCCGGTAGCGGAACTCATTTCAGAAGAGTACGGCGCGAAGCGCCGGGCGTTGATTAATCCGAATCGCGCGGGTCGCCATTACGAGGCGGGAAATCCTGCACTGAAGGATGGGGATACCATTTACTTGACTGTAGCAGATAAAGATGGCAATATGGTGTCGTTGATTCAAAGTAATTACCGTGGTTTTGGATCTGGAATGATGCCAGATGGTTTAGGCTTTATGTTCCAAGATCGTGGTGAATTATACAACTTGAAAGAGGGGGAGAATAATACCTATGCTCCGGGAAAAAGACCATTTCAGACGATTATTCCTGCGTTTATGACGAAGGATGGTCAGCCGGTGATGAGCTTTGGGGTAATGGGTGGCGCGTACCAGCCAATGGGCCATGTGCAGATTGTGATGAACGTGGTGGATTTTGGCATGAACGTACAAGAAGCGGGCGATTATCCCCGCATGAACCACGAAGGATCTTCAGAACCGACGGGCGAAACGATGGAGCCCACGGGGGGAATGATTACCCTGGAACACGGTTATCCGTATGAAGTGATTCGCGATTTATTGCAAAAAGGGCATCAAGTAGGCTACATGAGTGGTATTTATGGTGGCTACCAATGCATTAAATACGATCCAGTTCGCAAAGTCTATTACGGGGCGACGGAATCGAGAAAAGACGGACAAGCGACAGGATATTAAGGATGTTTGCCAGCCGCATTTTCACGGGCCAGCAATGGCTAGAGAACAAAGAAATATCCGTCACGGATGGTCGAATTTCGGCTATTTCGGACGGACATGGCGTGGCCTCTGACAACATCCTCGTTCCCGGATTTATCGATTTACAAATCTATGGCGGTGGCGGCATTTTATTCTCGAATCACCAGACAACGGAGTCGATTCAGGCCACTTTTGACGAGCACCACAAAACTGGCACGGTTGCCTTTCAAATTACGCTGAACTGCAACCCGAAAGAGAACATGTGGAAGGCCATCGATGCCTATAAAAATTACATGGGCGAAGGTCTAGTGGGATTGCATTTAGAAGGACCTTTTTTTAACCCGGTAAGAAGGGGGGCTCACAAAGAGGAATTTGTCCAAAAGCCGTCCCTAGACTACCTCAAAGAGCTCATCGAGCGAACAAAAGGCATTCCTACCTATCTGACTATTGCGCCTGAAATGTTCAGTCCGGAAGAACTTTCGCTTCTCGTAAACAGTCACATCATGTGCTCCTTAGGGCATAGTGACGCCACTTTCGAGCAGTCGATGGAGGCCATCCATACAGGTGTTTCTCGTATTACTCACTTATTTAATGCCATGTCGCAGTGGCAATCGCGCGCGCTGGGCTTAGTGGGTGCTAGCTTTCAATCTGAGGCGTGGACGAGCATCATAGCCGACGGTTTGCATTGTGATTATAAATCGCTTGAACTTGCCTATCGCTTGAAAAAAGGTCGCCTCT
>JBIIGE010000146.1:0-2791 GCA_044236555.1 Aquirufa sp. | reverse complement strand
CGTCGTACATGTTTCTTGGGACGACGCGTCCGCCTTTGCCCGTTGGGCTGGGAAACGTTTACCCACAGAGGCCGAGTGGGAGTGGGCCACCCGAGGCGGTTTGAAAGATAAAATTTACCCTTGGGGAAATGAGTCGGTGAATAACGCGCCCTATAAAGCGAACAGTTTTCAAGGTCATTTTCCGTATGAGGACCAGGCTTTGGACGGATACAAAACAACATCCGCACCCGTGAAATCATATCCTCCTAATGGATATGGATTGTATGATACCGCAGGAAATGTCTGGGAATGGTGCTCAGATTGGTACCGCCCTGATTATTATAAAAAGAGTCCAGTTTTGAATCCCAAAGGTCCAGCCTCTAGCAACGATCCCGATGAACCCGGCGTCCCCAAACGCGTCATGCGGGGTGGCTCATTTCTCTGCAATGATGGCTATTGTTCTAGCTACCGCAGCTCCGCGCGGATGAAGTCCAGTCCCGATTCGGGCTTACAACACACAGGTTTTCGCTGTGTGAGAGATTAAAAGAATATATAGTCTATGGTTTATATAGAATATTTTATTATCTTTGCAAAATGAAATTTGTATTTCTCTTTTTGACTCCCATTTTTGGCCTTTTTGCGCAGTCTAAAATTGAGCATCAATCGCAGGTTTGGTACGGATATTATTTGACCTATCCCATAAACAATCAATGGTATGTTCAAGGCGAAGTGCATACCCGTCATTTTGTAAATCCACTCGTTCACCATCAAAATGCGTTCAGGGCGCACTTACATCGGACTGTAGGTGAGAATTGGGATTTATCGGCGGGAGCGGCTCTATTTTTGAACACTTCTAATGATCCGCGTTCAACGAATAGATTAGCGATTCCTGAATACAGACCGCATGTAGATATAGTTTACCGTCATAATTGGGGGTCGTTTCGGATTGATCACCGCTTTCGCTCAGAGATGCGCTTTAACCGAGAAACGAATGTGAGTCGCACAGAACTTACGGATGTCGTTAACTTCAGTAATTACCGTCTTCGCTACCGAATTCAAGTCTTGTTTCCTTTAATCAAGCAAATGCAGGGAAAAGTGAATACAGAAATTTTATTGAATGCTGAGCAAGAAAATCCGGCAAATACATTAGATCAACATCGGATGTTTGCCGGTTTAAGTATTCCTCTACGGGATAATTTAACAGTAGATGTGGGCTATTTACATGCATTTCAGCAACGACCTAATTTGAACTATTACGACCGGAGTATTATAAGCATTATGGTATTTCACCGGATCCCTTAATTTATAGTTATCACCACTCGCCTATACCTTGTTAATGCCGGCGAACCCGTATCCGTTCCTTCCACCACGATGTGATAGGTATCGCCTTTTTTTGCACCAGATGGAAGTGTTACCTGGAGGCGGCCCTCTACTAATGTCGCATCCGCTTTCCCTGATCCTACCTCTGGATAGGGCCAAACCTTCAGCTTCACCTCATTCCCATCCGGGTCTCTCGAGGTCACATTCAACGTTAGTTTCTCCCCTGCTTTTGCTAAAACATAGATCCCTTCTTTCACCGTAATTTGCGGCGCATGATTCGCCTCTTTGTACGATTTCACACACCAATCTGCGCGTGCTGCGAAGTCTTCCTGTGCCGCAATTAACCAACGGGTTTGAGAATAGCTGATATCTAATTTACCTGTCTCCGGATTGAAATCTGCTGACTTTTCGTTGTCCTCAAAACGAAATGGATTTCCTTCTGCTACTACAAATCGACCACCCCAACCCCCAAAATACGGGTTATTTAAATTATTCAATCCCACATCCACTAGGTGCAAAAATGCCGGAGAATCTCCCTCAGAAATAAAGTCATAGGGCTTGAACGAACCCCACTGAGCGTTCGTGAGTTTTGTAGGGTCGCCGTGAATGTGCTCGTCGTCGCCGGGCTGCTTTTGGCCATCACCGTATGAGTAATACATCTGTAATAAGGGTCCGTGATTCTGAATAATCTTAGGCCCCATATACGTCCCCTCAAAATAGGGCTGCGTCGCCTTAGGCATGATGCGCTTCCACGGATAGGCAAAACTGCCAAATTGGTGGGCATTGTAAATCACCCGAACCTCTGGCCAATGTCCTCCAATGTACTTCTTATAAGTCGCATCCTGATCCATCACCGTATAGATGATGGCTTTTTTCGAGACTTTTTCTTTCAATTTATCCCAGCCCGGTTTTCCCGCAAACTGCTCTTCAATCGACTTTAAAGCTCTAGCAATCGTATTCGTGCCTCCCCAAGCCTGCAAGTAAATGGGCTCCGGATCAGTATCCAGCAGTTTCATTTTAATCCATTCCGAACCTTCCGTCACCTGCTCCATCTCCCCTTCAAAATCGATATTCCCCACCTTTACTAAACTGTTTAAATAGGAAGGCGCTGGGTAGTTTTTATCGTGCAAAATCAAATTTGGATGCACTTGTGCATAGGCCTTCAATAGGTCTTGAATCCAGTGAACTCCCGGCCAGCGCAGGTCCGTTTTTGCGCCATACATTTTGCGCGTCATCTCCATTTCGGAGGTGAATTTTGTCCCTTTCCCGTCCCCTTTATAATGCCACATCGAACTGGAATATACCAAACCTTCTAGCTTGTATTCGTTCGAATAAAGGAGCATCCGAATGAAGGTGTCCACGTCATCGATTTCACCATCCGTGGTGACGATGGTTCTTGGAAGATGGCCTTTCGCGAATAACGACGTGCACACCAGTAGGAGGAATAAGATTTTTTTCATGTTATGATATATGAATGTCAAAGCCCTGCAAT
>JBIIGE010000144.1:0-2792 GCA_044236555.1 Aquirufa sp. | reverse complement strand
ACATATTTCAAATCCTGCTCCGGATTCGCATCCCGAATCTTCATTAAATCCGCCTTCGACCGAATCACCTCCGGAAAAACCGGTCCCTTCTGCTCCTCCATCACATACGGCAAACCCATCGCCTCCGGCACCACTAAAATATCCGAGAAGATAATCGCCGCATCCACCCCAAAACGCGTCACCGGCTGAATCGTCACCTCCGCCGCCATCTCTGGATGCGTCGCCAAACCAATAAATGACCCCGCATTAGCACGCACGGCCCTATATTCAGGTAAAATTCTCCCCGCCTGACGCATCACCCAAACCGGGATTCGCTCCACAGGCAGACCCTGCGCGGCACGAAGAAGTAGATCGTTTTGTAGTTTTTCCATAGAAAAAGCAAAGGTAGGGCAAAATGAGGGTATAGGCAACAGTGGGCAGTCGTCAGTGGGCAGTGGACAGTAGGTAGTCGTTAGAAGACAGTGGGTATTTAATTGATAAATAATTCATTATATCAGTTTTATTCTTGTGATCACTAGTAAAATATAATTTATTAGACTCAACGTTTTCTCTAATTAATATGAAAATTCAAAAATTTGAAGATTTAATTGTTTGGCAAAAATCAATTGAAATCACCGTTGAAATCTACAAACACTTTGAAAGACACCATGATTTTGGATATTCCAATCAAATTAGAAGAGCTTCTATCTCTATTTCCAATAATATAGCTGAAGGATTTGAACGTAACTCCAAAAAGGATTTCAATCGATTTTTATACATAGCTAAGGGGTCTTGTAGTGAGGTGAAATCGATGTTGTTTCTAGGAAGTAGACTAGGCTACTTCACCAACAAGGAGATTAAACATTTTTATGAATGTATTGATGAAATTGGCAAAATGCTTTATGGACTTTCAAATTCACTAAACATTGACACCTAACAACTGTCCACTGAATATTGCCTACTGCCCACTGTCCACTGACGACTGTCCACTGCCCACTGCCCACTGCCCACTGACGACTGCCCACTGCCCACTGACGACTGCCCACTGTCCACTGTCCACTGACGACTGTGAACTATTTTCCTTACCTTTGTCCCTCATCATCACCTGCCCTATGGCTCAGATTAACGCTAAATTCGTCACTAGTAACACTGATTTTAAGAATTGCCCACCAGCAAGATTTCCAGAATTTGCTTTTATAGGGCGCTCTAATGTGGGTAAATCATCGTTGATTAATTCCTTGACTTTTCACAAAGGTTTGGCGAAAACATCGCAAACGCCAGGTAAAACGCAATTGATTAATCACTTTATCATTGATGAGAAGTGGTATTTAGTGGATTTACCGGGTTATGGTTTTGCCAAAGTCAGTAAGGAGAAAAGGAAGGAGTTTGAGAAAATGATCTTTGATTATTTGATTCATCGGGAGAATTTGACTTGTTTGTTTGTTTTAGTAGATATTCGTTTAAAGCCTCAGGCGGTGGATATTGAGTTTATGAGCCGGATGGTCGAGGATGAAATTCCGTTTTATATCGTGTTTACGAAAGCAGATAAATTGTCCCAAAAGCAGGTAAATGAAAGTGTTGAGGTGTATAAAAACTTCCTTTTAGAAATGTGGGATGAATTGCCACCTCTTTTTATAACCTCGGCTGAGAAGCATGTAGGTAGGGAGGAAATTTTAGCCTCCATCAACGAATTAATTCAAACATCCCCTTACAGAATAGGGAAATAGTACTAATTTTGCCCCCATAACAAGCGAAAAAACATGGATTTATTGAATGAAGTTGCCCATATCTCGGGAAAAAGTGGATTGTTTAAAGTGTTAAAACCGACGCGCACGGGTGTGATTGTGGAGACTTTGGACGCTGCAAAACAAAAATCAGTGGTAGGTGGCCAAACACGTATTTCCGTGTTAAAAGACATCTCATTGTATTTAGATGATCACCAAGATAGCACCTTACCTTTGGCAGATTTATTCTTGCAAATTCACGCTAAATTCAATGGCGTTTTACCGATTGAAGCGAAGAAAGCAAGCGATGCTGAATTGTTTAGCACCTTGGCTACGGTAGTTGCTAACTATGATACCGACCGCGTATTCGCGTCAGACATCAAAAAAATCTTAAGCTGGTACTTAATTTTGGTAGCAAACGCACCCGAGTTATTTCCTGTAGCTGCGAAAGCAGAGAAGGCTCCTAAGGCAGAGAAAGCTGCACCAGCTGAAAAGGCAGAAAAGAAGCCGGCTGCGAAAAAATCTGCAAAATAATTAACATGCAAATTCGGCCCATTGAACCCGGAGACAATGAAGAACTGGCGAAGGTAATTCGTACAGCATTGGCGGAATTTGGGGCGAATAAACCGGGCACGGTCTATTTTGATCCGACCACAGATGCATTGTTTGAATTATTTCGAACCCCAAATTCGTTTTATTACGTTGCCTTAGTCGATGGAAAAGTAGTGGGTGGTTGTGGAATTTTTCCTACAGACAACTTACCAGATGGAACGTGCGAACTCGTTAAACTATATCTAGCAAAAGAAGCAAGAGGAACCGGACTAGGTAAGCAATTGATGGAGATTTCACTGAGCTGGGCAAAAAAAAATGGATATACCCAGGTCTACCTTGAATCAATGCCTGAACTGGCTAAAGCAGTTTCGATATATGAAAAAGTGGGATTTAAGGCACTTGATCATCCCCTTGGAAACAGTGGGCACTGTGGTTGCGATATCTGGATGCTGAAAAAATTATAAAGAGTGATATAACAAAAAAAGCCCTCGATTAACTCGAGGGCTTTTTTTTATGCATGTAAGTCGATTATTTCAA
>JBIIGE010000145.1:0-2792 GCA_044236555.1 Aquirufa sp. | reverse complement strand
CTGCCCTCGCTCTCGAGCACGGCGCTCTAAATCTTTCTCAAGGTTTTCCTGGCTTCGATTGCGCCTCCGAATTACAAGAATTGTTACAATATTATTCGAAAGGCCATAACCAATATGCGCCCATGGCAGGCGTTCCCGCTTTACGCCAATCATTAGCAGCAAAAACCTCCTCATTTTATAACATCCCAGTGGATACCGATTCCGAAGTCACTATCGTATCCGGAGCCACGGAAGCCATTTTTGCAGCCATTCATTGCTGTGTGTCGCCGGGGGATGAAGTGATTCTGTTCGATCCTAGTTATGATGCCTATGATCCTATGGTTCGCTTAGCGGGAGGAATTCCGATTCATATTCCGCTAAAAGCATCGAACAATTTTGCCATCGATTGGTCCACAGTAGCTTCGAAAATTAGTCCTCGAACGCGTGCGATTATGGTCAATAGTCCACATAATCCGACGGGGGCAGTTTGGTCACTTGCGGATTTAGATGCATTTGCGGAGATTGTAAAAGGGACGAATATCCTGGTTGTATCCGACGAAGTCTACGAACACATTGTTTTCGATGGTGCGCAGCACGCGAGTGTTTTACTGCATCCAGAATTACGAAAGCGGAGTTTTGTGTGCGGCTCTTTTGGTAAAACCTACCACATCACGGGTTGGAAAATGGGTTACTGCATTGCGCCAGAATTTCTGACCGCCGAATTTAGAAAACTTCACCAGTGGGTTACCTTTTCAAGTGCGACACCTATGCAATACGCCCTAGCAGAGTACTTAAAAGAGCCAGCCCATTACCTGGGACTATCGGATTTTTACCAAAAAAAGCGCAACCTATTCGCCACCCAATTCGCGGGAAGTGCCTGGAAAGTCTTACCTAGCGCCGGAAGTTTCTTCCAATGCCTCGACTACTCCGCCATTTCAACCGAAAAAGATGTGGATTTAGCCGATCGCCTAACCCGCGAAATTAAAGTGGCCTCCATCCCCGTTTCCGTTTTCTACGAAACCGATCCAGGGGATAAAATCTTGCGATTCTGTTTTGCAAAAGAGGATGAAATGCTGGTGGAAGCGGCGAAAAGATTAATTCAAATACTTTAACGCAATCTCTTCCCCTATTTGCTCTAGAATCTCCGCGGCGCGGGCGAATGAATCAGCAGCGTCCACAGAACGGGACGCTACCGTAAATACTTCATTTTGATCTAAAAAGAGCGGAAAATTTGCCGAATTTTCAAAAGCACCAGAAACTAGAATGGTTTGCTTAAAGACTTTATCGCAACGTTTTACCACTTCGGAGACTACTTTGCCACCCCAGGTTGAGGAATCAATCTTACCTTCGCCGGTGATAATGAAATCCGCTTTCAAAAGGGCTCGGTTAAAGTGAATTTTGTCCATGATCCAGCTAGAACCAGGGATAATAGTAGCCTGTAAGAAGTAACGCGCACCGGCTCCTAGGCCGCCGGCGGCTCCGGCACCCGGTTCAGTTGCTATCGATCCAAAGAATTTACCTATATTATTTAGACCTTTATCTAATTGTTTAATTACTGTCGAAGAAGCACCCTTTTGAGTGGCGAAAATATGGGCTGCGCCTGAAGTTCCAGCGAGTGGATTCGTCACGTCGGTGACTACGGTGAAGGTACAAGGGGAGAGTTCAGCCGCTGAAATAGAGTCAACTTGAATTAAACTTGCGCCTACTGGTTCTAGAATTGCTCCTTTTGCATCTAAAAACATCCACCCCAGCGCTGCGGCCATTCCTATTCCCGCATCATTCGTGGCAGAGCCCCCTACGGTAAGAACGATGTGTGTTGCGCCGCGCTTTAAGGCATCGGCGATCAATACGCCTGTTCCAAAAGTCGAGGTTTTCAACGGATTGCGTTCTTTTTCGGCTAAAAGCGCAAGACCGGAGGCGCGCGCCATTTCGATGTAGGCGGTTTTTTGATCGGCTAACCATAAATAATCGGCCTGAATAGGACGCATAAGCGGATCAACCGTGTCAGCCGAAATCCAGGTTCCGCCGTGCAATTTTTGAATAACCTCTAATGTTCCTTCGCCGCCATCTGCCAGGGGGAAGGACGTGAAAATGGTTTTAGGACGACGTTTTTTTATGCCCTTTTCTAAAGCCTCACAGACTTGTGCGGCAGATAGAGATCCTTTAAATTTATCAGGCGATATTAATACGTGCACGGCGTTGAATTTATGTCGCAATTTACCGACAATTCCTTAAATTTAGTGCATGAGAATTTTCGCAACACTTGCCATATTAGTATTCATTTCTGTTTCATGTACCAATCAGCCTGATTTAGCTGGTTTTGATGTGGACGCATTTAAGGGCGATCGCGGAGGTTGTTCGGGGACTAGAGAAAAACAAATTGATTGGCTGAAGACGCATAAAATGACCTGGAAGGGCGTTAGCTCTAATGATTTAGAAGACATCTTAGGCAAACCAGATATTCAACAATTAGCGGATCGGAACCAAGAATACTATGTCTATTTTTTAGAAAAAGGCCCTCAGTGTGAGGCGATTAAAAACCCGTCTACAGCACGAACGATGGCCTTTCGATTTAGCGCCATGGGCTTAACGACCGAAATCACATTTCAACAAGGTTTACCCTGAGCAACCTCCTTTTATCGTAGAGCGCCGTAGATCATATTTTCTACCTTTTCTTGAAGATCCCCATGGGAATTAGGCGTGTGTTGGGTCATAATCAAGACGATCATTTTTTCCTTGGGATCTGCCCAGTAGGTCGTGCCATAATAGCCGCCCCAAGAGAACGATCCTTTGTTACGCATCTTGCGGTTAGC
>JBIIGE010000142.1:0-2794 GCA_044236555.1 Aquirufa sp. | reverse complement strand
AGGAACGAGTTATTTCACAACAAGGCGTTTCTGAACAATCAGGGCCTATACAGCGTTTACAAGGTATGCCCTTTCAAAAGCAAAAGAAAAAACATCGAAATAATTCGTATTTTTAAGCCATGATTTTACGGACAGAGAATTTAGTCAAGAAATACGGACAGCGATTAGTGAATGATCACATTTCGTATCAGGTGGAGCAAGGCGAGATTGTTGGGTTATTAGGGCCAAATGGTGCTGGTAAAACAACCTCCTTCTACATTGCTACTGGACTGGTGAAGCCGAATGAGGGGAAGGTGTTCTTAGATGATTTGGACGTAACAGACTTGCCTATGTACAAAAGGGCGCGACTGGGAATTGGTTATTTAGCGCAGGAGGCATCGGTGTTTAGGACTTTGAGTGTGGAAGAGAATATAAAGGCGGTGTTAGAGATGACGGATTTGTCGAAAGCGGCGCAGAAAGAGAAGGTGGAGAGTCTTTTGGAGGAATTCTCTTTAACCCATGTCCGGAAAAGTTTAGGTCAGGTGCTGTCTGGAGGGGAGAGAAGGCGGACGGAAATTGCGAGAGCGCTGGCAGTGGATCCTAAATTTATCTTACTCGATGAGCCGTTTGCGGGGGTCGATCCGATCGCGGTGGAAGAGATTCAGACGATTGTATCGAAATTGAAATTTAGAAATATTGGAATTTTGATTACGGACCACAATGTGGATGAGACGTTATCGATTACGGATAGGGCTTATTTGCTTTTTGAAGGAAAGATTTTGAAGGCGGGGACGCCAAAAGAATTAGCGGATGACGAACAAGTTCGTCGTTTGTATTTAGGTAAAAACTTTAAGTTGAGAGAAAACCAAAAATGAAAAAGGAGACGATTGCGGTACATGGGAGTCATTTGAAGGATGAGACGGCAGGGGCGATTGCGGCGCCGGTGTTTTTGACGACGACTTTTGAGCGGGCTTTGGATGGAACTTATCCGAAAGGCCACATGTATTCGCGTAACTCGAATCCGAACCGAATCGCGCTTGAAAAAGGCCTAGCGGCCTTAGAAGGGGCGTCGCGAGGCTTCGCCTTCGGCTCAGGCCTCGCCGCCGTAAACGCCGTCTTTCAATGCCTACAATCCGGCGACCACATCTTACTACCCGAAGTAGGCTATTATGCGTCCTATAAACTAGCGGAAGAAATTTTAGGACCGTGGGGTCTAGAGGTGACTCAGGTAGATATGACAGACCTGGCACAGGTCGAAAAAGCGATTCAAAAAAACACGAAACTCATCTGGGCTGAGACACCGGCGAACCCGATGCTCTGCATAACAGACATACAAGGGCTTGCTCAAATTGCTAAAAAGCATAAAATAAAACTGGGGGTGGACAATACGATGGGCACGCCCGTCCTCCAAAACCCCATCGCCCATGGAGCTGACATTGTCATGCACGCGACGACGAAGTACATAGGAGGACACTCCGATATTATGGGTGGAGCCGTACTGGTTAAAGAAGATGATGAGTGGGCGAAGCGGATTGAGCGAGTTCAAATTTTAATGGGAGCGACGCCTAATCCCTTAGACTGTTACTTGTTAGCGAGGGGATTGAAGACTTTACCGCTGAGAATGCGGGAGCACAGTGCGAATTCTTTGGAACTAGCGAAGCGTTTGGAAAAACATCCAAAGGTGGAGAAAGTACATTATCCAGGCCTAGAATCACATCCACAGCATGCTTTGGCAAAAGCCCAAATGCCTCAGGGCTTTAGCGGCATGATTGCTTTGCAAGTAAAAACGGGGGAAACAGAAACGAGGGAAATGGCAGGCAAACTGCAGATATTTCAACAAGCGACAAGCTTAGGTGGAGTGGAATCGCTCGTGGAACACCGCAAGTCGATTGAAGGACCTCAGAGTACCACGCCGGGAAACTTGTTGCGATTCTCCATCGGCTTAGAACATGTGGATGATTTGTGGGCGGACTTAGAGCAAGCCCTGGCAACGATTTAGAGATCTTTCTCTAGTTTAACTTCGATTTCTTTTCCTGCGCCCTTCAATTCAATCCGTTGTCTTTTGTAACCAGACTTAGATAAGGAGATGAAATTGTATTGCTTCTCGTCTATCTTGATTTCCACAGGAGTTTTTCCCACGAAGTAACCGTTTAATATAACTTCTGCGCCCGCTGGGTCAGATTTGATTAAAACAGTCTTAGAGGCAGGCGACACAAATGCACTTAATGCGCTGATTAACAATAGGATAACTAAATTTTTCATGATAGGCCTTGAATGAATTATTCAAATTTACCATAAAATCAATGAATCTGTACCCTGAAGGCTAAAAATATCTTGTTGCGGATAATTTCGCTTGCATATTGAAGCGATGATTAAAATATTCCCACTGGTAATTACGAATCCAAGCAAAAGATAAAGAACTTGTGAGGCCATAATCCTTATATCGGGCTTGGTAATAACCCCCTAGGAGGAGATCAACCCATTTTTGGTCACTATTTTTAAATCCGTCGTAGAAAAAATCAAGATTGTGTGCGAAGCGTTCGATAGTGAAACCAAGTGCTCGCTTGGATGAAATGGACGCTACATCGATCGTTTGTGAACTTCCTCCTGGCCCTATTCCCGCACCTATGACCTGCCCCTGATGTGTATAACCAGAACGAACAATCCAATGGCGGTACCAAGAACCCTCATTTCGTAAAATTCGATTCGTGGTCATTTGTAAAGAAGTATTTTCGATCGCTACTCGAATATATTTTCCATCAGGACGTTTAAATAGTTTTCTTAATCCAATTGTCGAAGCATAGGAATGATCAGG
>JBIIGE010000143.1:0-2794 GCA_044236555.1 Aquirufa sp. | reverse complement strand
TTGACCACCATGCTCGCGCACAAGGCCTACATGCTGGTAATCAAGGTCTTTACGCTTTGAAACAAATGCAATTAGATCCCCTGATTGAATAAAAGAACTGATAGCATTGAATTGTGCACTAGGCACATAAGACAGAGGGCCTAAACTCGCTTCAGCAGCCTTTATTGAATCGATGGTTATAAGGTAATTTTTAGGAGCCAAATAATGGGATAAAAACTCTACCTTCTTTACGGCTAACTTTAAATACTTCGCTGGAATCACTTGTTTGAAAAGTCCTTTGTCTTCCATTTGATTAAGCGTAGCACTTAAATAGTGATTCCTATTTTCAAAGGAGATAGGCGTTTTTCGATACCGAATGTGGGTTAATTCCTGCAAGAAAAGACTGTCTATACCTTTGGAACGATATAAACTCCACACATTCTCTACAAAAGTAACACAATCAAACCCCGTAAAGTCGACCACAAACTTTTCGGGATTTTGTTTAGATAACGCATGTGAGGCATAGGGTAATCCATAAAACCGTTCGGCCAGAACCAAAGGATCTTTTTTATCCCGAGCCTCTTGAACTTTGGGCAATAATCTACTCGGAATAACTTGCGAAAAAGCAATAACTGGAAGAAATAAAAGTAGCCAAACCTTCATCTTATGCTTTCTCCTTTATCCACAAAACACTAATTGAACCGGCAATAAAAAAGAATCCAGCCACCACAATCGCAAAAATAGCATTTCCACCATAGAGGTATTTAACAAGTGACCCTCCGATTATGCCACTAACAATTTGAGGGAGTGTAATAAAGAAATTAAAGATTCCCATATAGACGCCCATTTTTGACATGGGAATAGACCCAGCTAAAATAGCATAGGGCATGGCTAAAATAGAGGCCCAAGCCATACCTACACCCACCATACTAAAAATAAGCATCTGAGGATCGCTTATAAAATAAATAGATATCAAACCTATTCCACCCGCAATCAGTGAAACCGCATGTGTGGCTTTGTTTCCAATGGAACGCGCAATTCGAGGTAAAAAAATGGCATACACAGCAGAAACAGCGCTATAAACTCCAAAAATAATTCCCACCCAATTGGCCGCATTTTGGAATTCGGGTGAACTATGATCGTCCATGGGTAATCCATACACATGATGCGCGATGGCAGGAGTGGAGAATACCCACATTGAGAATAAGGCAAACCAAGAGAAAAATTGAACCATACCTAGTTGACGCATAGTAAATGGCATTTCTTTAACATATCGAAATACCGACCAAATCGAATCTTTTTCTCCGTCTTCCGTAAATCCCATGGCTTCACGCTCCGCCGGTGAATATTCTTTCGTAGTTACGATTGTCCATACAATAGCTGAGATAAACACAGCCGCACCTACGTAAAAGCTATATAACACATTATCAGGAATCTGACCAGCTACTGCTTCTTTCGAAATTCCAAACCAATTACCAAACATATATGGTAACCAAGAACCTACCACCGCCCCAATTCCGATCAGGAATGTCTGAATGGAAAAGCCTAATGTATTTTGTTCTTCAGGTAAATTATCAGCTACTAAGGCCCTAAACGGCTCCATAGCCACATTAAATGACGCATCCATCATCATCAAAATACCGGCGCCTACAATCATTGGAGGGATAAAATTAGCTAAAGCTCCTGCGTGAGGGAAGAAGAACAAGGCCGTTGCTGCTAAAACAGCTCCGGTTAAAAAGAAAGGTTTTCTACGTCCCAAGCCATTCCAAGTACGATCAGAATAGAAGCCAATAATTGGTTGAATAATCATTCCAGTTAATGGAGCGGCTAACCAAAACCAGGATAATTGCTCCACGTCTGCTCCGAAGTTTTGTAGCACACGAGATGCGTTCCCGTTTTGTAAGGCAAAACCAAATTGAATGCCTAAAAAGCCGACACTCATATTGAATATTTGGCCAATGCTTAAACGAGGTTTAGTAAATTTCTTCATAGGTATTATAAGGTAATTATGATAGCTGAATTAGCGGGTATTTGAATACGATTTCCATCCACTACAGCGGCCGGTGCCGAAGGAGGTACGAAGTTTTTATTCGTTTTTAACTTAACGGATTTAACACCCATCATATCCAGCGCTAAAGAGGGTATCTCGATAGTAAAATCATGATTAATTGAGTCGAAATTGCAAATAATCAAATTGCGCCCTTTCTCGGTATATCGTAAATAGGAATAAACTTTATCTTTTGGATAGCTCGAATTTTGGGCATATTGAAGATCAAAGAACTTACCATGTTGAATTACTTCACTTGAATTAATCCAGGCTAATAAATCCGTATAAAAGGAATCAATTACCTTTTCATCTGCCGTCAATTTTCCACCATCAAATTTACCGCCATTTAACCAGCGCTGGTGTGTATCCACGCGGTAAAAATCAAACATCGTTGTTCTATCATCTGCCTGATTAAACCCTTCAATTTCCTGTGCTTTTTCGCCAAATTCTTGACCAAAATAAATCATTAATGGTCCATCGTGCATACTAGCAGTTAAAACCATACCGGGAATTGTTGACCAAAAATTAGACGCAGCAAAACCTGGTGAATTCAAACGTGTCTCATCGTGATTTTCTAAGAAACGTAACATATGGTTAGAAAAATCCCCTGATTCTTGTTGCCAAACACGGGTTATATCAGCAGTCGTCGCACCTTGCTTTTTCTCCATAATATGACGAATACCGTCATAAAGACCCACTTTGTCATATAAATAGTCGAATCCACCCTTGAAAATATAATTGCGGTATTCAGCCGGATTATAAATCTCC
>JBIIGE010000141.1:0-2799 GCA_044236555.1 Aquirufa sp. | reverse complement strand
CATTATTACTGGTGATAAATCACAAGTCGATTTACCCAAAAATCAGACCTCAGGTCTAGGAGAAGCAGAACGTATCCTATCTGGTATTAATGGCATCGCTTTTGTTGAATTAGACGGTTCAGACGTTGTTCGTCACCGATTAGTGCGTAAAATCATCGAGGCGTATGGAAAGCAAGAAAAATAGGATCATTCAGGCGATTAGTCCAGCTGAAATCGAACAGGTATTTGCCATTCGTACTGAGGTATTTGTAAAAGAACAAAAGTGCTTACCCTCTGAGGAATTTGATGAATTAGACGCGGTGGCAAGACATTATTTATTATTTGAGAACGATGTACCTGTAGCAACCGGACGATATCGAAAGACTGATAAAGGGATTAAAGTTGAACGTATTGCTACCTTAGAATCAGCTCGTGGCAAAGGATATGCCTCACAAATCATTCACCATATTTTTGCCGAATCTGCTACAGAATTTCCCGATTGCACCCATTATTATTTGCATGCACAAGTTTCTGTGATGCCCTTGTATGCATCATTGGGTTTTCAACCCTATGGAGATACATTTATTGAGGCGGATATTGAGCATCAAGCGATGTGCTTAGATAAGAGATAATTGATAAGAGAGTATAGAGTAGAGATATGAATTCGAACTTCGGACTCATTTCCTTCGGACTGTTTATTATAAATAAAAAAGGGGCACTAGGGCCCCTTCTCTATTCTCTATACTCTCTAATTTCCTGGCCACTAGAATGGTAAATCATCCCCACTCTCCGCCGCTAATGGAGGGAACTGATATCCTCCTGCTGCTGGTGTAGGCTCCACTCCTGCTGGAATTGATCCGGTACGATCTAAACGATATGCACGGATTTCAGTATACCAACGCTCATTGTATTCTCTTGATTCTACATTGAATTGCACTTTCACGATTTCACCCTCTTGTACTGGAGTTAAATCTTGTGTTTTATCTCCCCAAACTGACATACACACCTTTTTAGGGTATTGATCCTGTGTTTCGATCACAAATTCTTGCTTGATCCAGTTGGTGCCGTTTTTACCTGTTCCTGTAACCTCAGGTAATTTCTTGATTAATTTTCCGCTTATTTCTAAAGCCATTGTACTGATATTTTTGAGTTCTGTAATTGTTGGCAAGTAAGTAAATAATTGGTAATTTTACTAACCGTTTTTGGCGATGTGGTGAAATTGGTAGACACGCTACCTTGAGGTGGTAGTGCCGTTATGGTTTGGGAGTTCGAATCTCCCCATCGTCACTTAATTTTTTGTTTAATCTGTAAATCATGTTGAAGATGAAACCTTACAGTGTATTGCTTTACTATAACTATACTCCTATTCCGAATCCGGAAGAGTACCGTGTAAAACACCACCTTTTTTGTATTGAAAATAATCTTTTAGGGCGCATTATTGTGGCTGCTGAAGGTTTAAATGGAACTGTTTCTGGGCTCAAAGCGGATTGTGAGGCCTATATGAAGTGGTTAGAGAATGATCCTATTTTTGCTGGGTCTGATTTTGATTTTAAAGTCGATTACCACGAAGCGCATACCTTTAACAAGTTACATGTACGCGTGAAGAATGAAATCGTTCATTCTGATTTAGGGGTTGATCCGCGTGTTAGAACGGGAAAACACTTGAAGCCGAAAGAGTTCAAACAATTATTGAAGAATGATCCAGATGTCGTTTTAGTCGATATGCGTTCGAATTATGAGCATGAATTAGGTCGATTTAAAGGGGCTTATACCTTTGATATGGAGAATTTGCGCGATCTGCCTGATCATGTGCAGGAAATTGAACATTTGAAAGATAAAAAGGTCATTACCTACTGTACTGGAGGAATTAAGTGTGAAAAAGCATCTGCTTATCTAATCGAAAAAGGATTTAAAGATGTATATCAATTACATGGTGGCATCATAAAATATGGCTTAGAAGAGGGTGGTGAAGATTTTGATGGATCCTGTTATGTGTTTGATAATCGTGTCGCTACGGCGGTGAATTCAGTTAATCCAGAGATCGTATCTGAATGCCATGTGTGCCATACAAAATCGGATCACATGGTTAATTGCGCAAATCCGGAATGCAATGAGCATTTAGCGATTTGTCCTTCGTGCTTAAAAGAAATGGAAGGTGCTTGCTCGCAGGAATGCAAAGATCATCCGCGTAAACGCCCATACAATGAGAAGGGTTATTATTCCAAAAATTCAGTAGGCTACTCCCCTGAATTAGGTTTCAAGTCCTTTAAACGGACAGAGAAAATAGAAAAACAAAAAAAGGCTCAATTATGAGCCTTTTTTCTTTTTGGCCAAATTCTCCTGAACCCTAAACACAGTGATCTCTTTGATGAGCTCTAAAGGCATGGGAGAATGGTAAGGGAATTTTATCGCGCCTTTCGATCCTTCATAAGGGGCTAATTCTTGTACGAAATTCTTGATGCCGCTAGGCGTCGGATAAAAGCCTAAATGGTTATTCCAAGCAGCGAAATGGATTAAATTACCATTTAGTTTAAAGGTGGGCATTCCGTAAGACATCGTTTCTTCGGTGCTTTCTGGTACGACCGAGCGGATGGCATCACGCACTTCAATTAAAATCTTTTGTGTTGCTTCCGGAAAAGTCTTGATGTATTCATCCATGGATATTAGGCTAATTGGCGGTGTCTAGCGAATAAAAATAAGGGGAATGCAAAGGCAAATCCAATTAAAACGGTGGCTAATAAATAAAGATACAGGTATTTGATTTTAATTCGCAATCCCTCAACCAGTATAAAAAAAGTCCCCGTTATGGCCCCTGTCCAA